>JAYVWD010000699.1:0-2597 GCA_043786345.1 Pseudomonadota bacterium | reverse complement strand
TCGATCCTGACGAGCTGCTGGCCGTCGGCGCGGACGCGCAAGCCGGCTTCCTCGACGGGCGCGTAGAGGAAGTCGTCAGGGCTGTCCGTCGTCGCCTCGACGACGACGAGGTCGGTGGTCTCGGCGGTCGGACGGTCCTTCACGACGACCCGGTAAGTGCCGGGGCGGACCGTCCCGAGGCTCACGGATTCGGTGAAGGGTACCAGGACTTGCGCGCACATCAGGCCGGCGTATACATAGGCGGTCGCGTCGACCGTGACCGTGGACGTCGCGTAGTCGACGGACGCCTTCGCGGGGCCGACCTTGTAGCAGGTGTTCGCGAAATGGCCGTGGACGATGACCTCGACGTTGTCGTTGCCGTCGAAGCCCATGGGCACGAAGGCCTTCTCGACCGGAGCGGTCACGAGGTCAGGCTGGGCGGTCTCGGCGCGCGCCAGCGACCCGGTAAAAAACAGGGAGCCTGCAGCGAAGACGGCCTTCGAGATTGAGAGCTTCACGGGAATTCTCCTCTGATGCGATGCGTTTGGGGCGATGAGATCGATTCTGCCCGAGGGGTAGCAATTGCAATGCCAACTCGCCAATCGGGCCCGCATCGCGCCGCATCGGCCGTCGCGCGCCCCGACGCGCGGCATATCGCGCCAACGGCCGCGTGGATGGCGCGAATGTCGTCGAACGCTGCCGACCGCGGCGCGCGCCGCCATTTTCGACATGTCTCATCCGGGGACCGACTCGTGCACCATGCGCTGCACCGCACGGCTCGAAAAGCCGCGATTCCAGCCGGCGATTGCGCGGGATCCCGCATGAGAAAGGGCGGAACTGCGTCTCAATGCGTCCTGGGTCTGGCACCGGGCTTGCAAAGCCGATCACTATCCTCTTTCCCATCAGCCACCGGGGCTTGCCATGACCGATCGTCGAGCTCTTATGCGCGTCCTTTTCATCGAGGATAGTCCGAGCGACGCCGCGATCCTCGCGGCGTCGCTGCTCGACGGCAAAGGCGCCGAGCGTTTTGCCGTGAGGCGGGCGCCGACCCTCGCCGCGGGGCTTGCACACCTAGAGCGGGGAGGGGTCGACGTCGTGCTGCTCGACCTCAACCTGCCCGACAGCGACGGCTTCGGGACGTTCGAGCGCCTCCGGGCGGCGGCACCCGACACGCCGGTCGTCATCCTGACCTCGCTCGGCGGGGAAGACCTCGCCCAGCGCGCGGTCGCCGAAGGCGCCCAGGACTTCATCCACAAAGACCGGATCGAGCCCTACTGGCTGCAGCAGGCCGTCACCTATGCCGTGCGCCGGTTCGAGCTGCAGGAGCGGGTCCATGCCGCCGAGACCCTCGCGGCGACGGCGGCGAACGAGGCGAACGAGGCACGCGCGGCTTTTCTCACGAATTTGAGCCACGAGATCCGCGCGCCGCTCAGCGTGCTCGTCATGGCGGCGGAGGTCGCCAGCGGCCCGACGGCGGCGCCGAACGAGATCGCCGACCTGCTCCGGATCGTCCGGGCGAATGGGGCACACCTCAGGGCCCTGATCGACGACCTGCTCGACCTCGCGAAGAGCGGGACGGGGCATCTCGGCGTCACGCTCGAGTCCGTCCCCACCCGCGCGACCCTGGACGAGGCCGTCGCCCTGCTCGCGCCGGCTTTCACGGCGAAAGGCGTCGCACTCAGCGTGACGATGGCCGCGGCTCTTCCGGATCGCCTGCGGTCGGACCCGCTCCGGTTGCGTCAGATCCTCTGCAACCTCATCAGCAACGCGCTGAAATTCACCCCCGCCGGCGGCGCCGTTACCGTGAGCGCCGGCCCCGCGAGCGACCAGGGACGCATCGAGGTGCTCGTCATGGATACGGGCTGCGGCATCGATCCGGCGTATGGCGGCTCGCTCTTCCTACCGTTCTCGCAAGCCTCGCGGTCGACGGCGCACCGGGAAGGGGGAACGGGGCTCGGGCTCGCGCTCTCCCGGCAGCTGGCACGGGCGCTTGGGGGCGATGTGAGCCTCGTCGAAAGCACCCTGGGTCGAGGCTCGACATTCCGCGCCACCGTCGCGATCAACGCGGTGGCCCCGGCCGCCGCGGTGCCCATCGGCAAAACACCCCTCCGCAGCGTGGTGCCCCGGCTCGCGGGACTCCGCCTCCTCGTCGCCGACGATGGGATCGATTCGCGGACCCTTTACCGGGCGCTCCTCGAAGCTAACGGCGCAACGGTCGATGCCGTCGTGGACGGACGCGAGGCCGTCGACACGTGCCGCGACGACTCGCACGATGTGGTGCTCCTCGACCTCGAGATGCCGGTCATGGACGGGTGGGCGACCGCCCAGGCCCTCAGAGCGCGCGGATTCAAGGGGCCGATCCTGGCGCTCTCGGGCCACGACGGCGACGTCATGCGGCGGCGATGCCTCGAGGCCGGATTCGACGACCTCCTCTCGAAGCCCCTCGACCGGCACGCGCTCGCCGGCGCGCTCGACGCGGCCTTCGCCCGCCGTCGGCCGTCAGCCGCGTGTGAGTTCGGCTAGCGCCCGCAAGGCATCGGTATCGGTGAAGATTCCGAGGAGGTGCCCGGTGGAGTCCACGACCAGGGCCGAGCCGATCCGGCGGCTCGACATCGCGG
>JAYVWD010000698.1:0-4166 GCA_043786345.1 Pseudomonadota bacterium | reverse complement strand
GTCGCACGCCGTGACGACGGGCTTCGCTCCCGCAAATTCTCCGTGGCAACTGAAGCAGGTCGACGCTGCGCGCACCGCCGTGCAGGACCGGCTCGACGCCGTCGCCAATGGCGAGCAGGCCCATACGCCCGAGGCACAGCTCGAGCGCCTCCTCTTCGTGATCGCGGCCCTCGCGCACCACGCGCGATGGGGCGGGCTCTCGGACCGCGACGCCTCGCAGCTCCACAAGCTCGCCGAGGCGCTGCTGCGCGCGCACGGCGTCGACAAGAGCACCTCGACCCTGAGCGTCCTTTGGGGCGAGCTGCTGGTCGCGCGCAGTCAGATCCTGCGCCTCCAGGGCCGCACCTATGAGTCCATGTGGGAGCAGCACCTGGCCCACCAGGCGTCCCGGCGGAATCCGGTGGGAACGCCCGCGTTCCACAGCCTGGCCGCCGGGCTGCGGGCGCTCCGGCTCGGCCTCTGCTCCGTCGCCGCCGACGCGCTCCGCCGCGCGGAAGCCGGCGAGCTCCCGGCGCGCAACCGCGAGCAGGCCGGGCTCGCGCGGATCCAGGCCGTGCGCCTCGGCGGGGACCCGGCGGCCGCGGCCGCGCTGCTCGCGGCCTTCCGGGGAACGGCGCCCTCGCCCGTGGCCGCGCGCGACGCGGAGTGGGAAGCCTTCGTCCAGCGCGCCGTGCACGAGCAGGACCTGGAGCCGATGATGCGCGCGATCTCGCCGCGCGGCGCGCACCGCCATGCGACGTTTCTGCTCGAAGCCTTCCTTTGGGCGCGCGCCGCCAAGTCGCGGCAGTGGGAGGAGCGCACGCCCGGCATCCGCACGATCCGCAAGGCCTGCGGCGACCTGCTGGCGCGGGCGACGGCCTTTCGCGCCTGCTTCGACGCGGCGGCGCAGCTCGACGACGCGTACGACCCCGAGCGGCCGCTGACGCTGCGCTCGCGGGCGGTCGGCGAGGCGCTCGCGGGCGCGCCGCTGCTGCCGAGCCTCGACAAGGAGTTGCTCGTGCGCGCCGCGGCCTTCCGGTGGCTGCTGCGCTCGAAGCAGCTGGAGTTCGCGGCGTTCGTCTTCGCCGACTACGAGGCGCGGTGCCGGCAGGTCTCGGGCGGTGCGAGCGGCGACGTGCTCGGCCTCGTGCGCGACGTCGACCGGGCCGAGCTGCTCGAGAGCTACGTCGCGCCGCCGCTGCGGGGGGCCTCGTGATCGCTCGCCTCAAAGGCCTCGCCAAACCGGCCGTCGCCCTCGCGGCGCTGGCCTTCCTCGTCCTCCTCGCGGCCGGCGCGCGGCGGTACTCGACCTTGCTCGAGGCCCTGATGCGGGACCCGCTCGTGACCGAGTGGACGGGGCCGGCGCCGTTTCGCGTGGGCGCGTCGCCCCTTTGCGGCGCCACGCCGTGCTGGGCGCAGGCGGAGACGCCCGCCGGCTTCGAGGCCCTCGACGTCCCGCGCGTTCCCCTGAAAGCGAAATTCGCCGGCGCCACGCCCGACGACCGCGCCTGGTACCGTTTCCCCATCGTGATCCCGGCGGCGCTGCGCGCCGGCCGCGAGGAGGTGGCCTTCTCGCCCAACTGGGTCGTGCACCGCTCCTACCAGATCTATGTCGACGGCGCCTGGGTGGGCTCTGGCAACGGCGTCGACGCCGCCGGCGACATCGTCTACCAAAAGGTCGTGATCCCCCTGCCGCGCGTGGCCGTCGAGCGCGGCGCGGCGCTGGTCGCGATCGCGGCCGAGATCGGCCCGGCAGACCTCGGCATCCAGCACCTCGGCAAGATCCTCGTCGGCCCGACGGTGGCGCTCGGGCGGCTCCACGTCGAGGCGGAGTATGCGATGGGGAGCTACTACCTCCTCTTCCTCGCCGCGGAGGGGGCGGTTTTCGTGTTCTTCGCGCTGTTTTACCTCTTCGCGGTGACGCGGCCGGGCTTCGGGACCTTCGTCGCCTACGCGTTTCTGAGCGCGGCGGTGCACCTTTCCATCGGGAATTTCCTGGAAGGGATCTTGCCGTTCTCGGCGCGGATCTGGCTCTATTTCCTGGCGAAAGCCGGCGCGGCATCGCTGCTCGGGCTCTTCCTTTGCCGCATGTCCCGGGCGCGGCGCCGGTTCGCCTTCGCTTCGGCGGTCCCTGGCATTGGCATGGTGGCGGCGCTCGCCGGGGGCGCCGCGATCGCGACGATGCAGGACCTGGCCAACTGGTTTTTGCTCGCGGTGCTTGCGGTCTATGTCGCCTCGGGCTTTTGGCCGGCGGCGAAGGGCGCCCGGTCGGCGCGCGCGGCCGCCGCGCTCTATGGGCTCTTCCTGGTCTGGAACGTCTTCATCCACAAAACCCAGGACTTCGACTACCGGCCGCTGGCGGACTTAGCCTTCTTCTACGTCGTCGCCTGGGTGACGGTCTCCGAATTCGCCCTCGCGCAGGCGCGTGCCAGCGTCCTCGAAACGAGTTGGCTGCGCCTTACAGCGCTCTTTGGGCGCCTCGTCGGCAAGCGGCTCGCGCGGCACCTCATCGTCCATGCCGGCCTCGACGCCCGCGCCGAACGACCCGCCACGCTCCTCGCGCTCGACGTGCGCTTCTCGAACCGCCTGCTCCATCGCCACGGCGCCGAGGCGACGCTCGCCGCGCTCGATACGTGGCTCGCCCTCGTCGACGCTACGGCGATGCGCCACGGCGGCGAGTTGCACAAGATCATGGGCGACAAGGCCCTCGTCGTCTGGGGCCTCACCGGCCCGGCGGAAGCGGCGGAAGTTCAGGCCCTCGCCTGCGCCGTCGACTTGCGCGCCGCCGGCGCCGCGCTGAACCGCGGCCGCCGCGACCGGGGTCTGTTCGCCCTCGAGTGGGCCGGCGCGGTCGCGACCGGACCCGTCGTCGCGGGCCGCATCGGAGGCGGGGAGCGCGCGGACTTCTCGGTGTTCGGCGCGGCGGTGAGCCGCGTCTTCGCCCTGCTCGCCGTCGCCAAGGACGCCGCCGCCGATCTGGTCCTCGATGCGGCGACGGAAGCCGCGGCCGGCGACCAGGCGCTCGTCGAGCCGCTCACGGCGGATTGTTCCACGCTCATCGGCATCCTGTCCGAAGGCCGCATCCGCACCGGCAATGCGGAGTGGGACCGCGCCTTCGGCGACCGCCCGCGCGGCGGCCGCATTTTCGAGGCCGGCAGCATTCAGCGCACCTTCGTCCCCGACGCCAAAGCAGCATGAGGTCCGCCATGACATCCCGGATAGCCCTCGGAGCCACCACGCTCGCGCTCGCGGTCGCCGCCAGCGCCTGTCGTACCCCCGCCCCGGATGACGGCGCGCTGCTCAAGGGTCTCGAAGGCTGCGGGGGCGGCGGCGCGGTCGAACCGGTCTTCGTGCCGCCCGAGGTCCTTTCCGACCTGACGACGCCGCAGTCGGCGAAGGCGACCGCCGCGAGCGACCGCGTCGCCGCCAAGAAGCCGGTCGTGCTCTACCTCGCGGTCGACACCGACGAGCCGTTCATGAAGCTCTCGGTCGACCACGAGCTGCGCGCCCTGCGCACGGCTTGCGAGGCGCAGGGCTCGAAGGTCAATTGGATCGCCTTCGTCAACAGCCACCTGGCGGCCAAGAAAGACGGCCTGCCGGCGCCGGTCTTCATGCGCTGCGTCGCGGGCGACTACCAGTCCCTGCCGCTGCCCACCGCCGTGGCGAAGGCCCTCGAGACCAAACGTGACCTCTACGCCAAAGGCAAGAAGTGCACGGAGGGCGCCAACCCGGTCTGCATGCGGATCTCGCAGCCGTTCCCCCCCCAAAAGGCGGCGGAGTTCCGCGACTTCCCGCTCGCGCACCCGGACATCCTCCTCGACCTCCTCGAGGCCGCGCGCACGATCTTCCCCGCCGACAAGTTCGCCTACTTCGTCCACCTCAAGTCGCACGGGAGCGAGGACTTCATCACCACGGGCCTCGGGCCGGAGCAGGTCGCCGAAAAGAGCAAATGTCAGGCGGACGTGATGAAGAAGCTCTATGAGCTCCATCCGGAGATGTTCGTGCCCGCGCAGAACGGCCCCGCCGACGCCACCGGCGCGGCCGGCCTCGGGCAGGGTGGGCTCGGACAGGTGGGCCTCGGACAGGTCGGCCTCGGGCAGGTCGGCCTCGGGCAGGTCGGCCTCGGGCAGGTCGGCCTCGGGCAGGTCGGCCTCGGGCAGGTCGGCCTCGGGCAGGTCGGCCTCGGG
>JAYVWD010000697.1:0-5987 GCA_043786345.1 Pseudomonadota bacterium | reverse complement strand
ATTTAACCTGAAAAGATGGCACGGCAGCGGGAGTAAATTTTTGAGTGGGTTGAGAAATGGCCGAAAACATCGTGAGATGGCTTCGTCACATAGCCGCTGAAAGTCGTTCCGGGCCGACTCCCGCCACGGCCTACGACATGCGCCGAAGTGCGGATGTCTGGCTGTCCGCCGCGAAGCCATTCCTGGTCAACGCCCCGAGCCTCGTCGTCACCGTCGTCGGCGTGTTGGCACTTCTGGCTGCCTGGACTTTCGCTGACGGGACAATCGCGACGGCGAGCCCAACCTGGACGGTGAAGCCCATAACGGCGTTGGCATTCGTTCTCTCGGGCGTCGGCCTTGCCATGCTTCACCCGCGCGGGCTCTTTGGCTTGGGCAAAGCGTCGATCTGGCTCGGCCGCGGCGGTGCGGCGTTGAGCGCGCTAATCGGGGGGCTGACACTGGTCGAGTGGGGCTTCGGCGAGAGCGCTGGCCTCCACTGGCTCATTCCGCAAGTAGGCGTTGCCCCCGCCGAGGAGGCCCTGGGCCGCATGTCACCCAATGCAGCATTCGCGCTGCTGCTCCTCGGCCTCTCGCTGCTGTTTCTGCCAGTCGAGACCCGTCGGGGAAGGCGTCCCGCCGAGCTATTGGCCTTGGCGGCGGGCCTGGTCGCGGTCCTGGGCTTCCTTGGACATATCCATGGCGTCAGGGACTTTTATGCGCTCGGCGCATTCCCACCGATGACGTTTACCACCGCCTTGACGCTGCTGGTCCTGAGCTATGGCGTGCTGATGACGTATTCAGGTCGGGGTTTGATGGCGACGGTCACAGCCGACACCAGCGGCGGGGTTATGGCGCGGGTCCTGGTGCCGGTCATGATCGTGATACTGCCGAGCTTGGGCTGGCTCAGGACTCAGGGAATGCGCGCCGGTCTCTGGGACTTAGGTCTTGGCAGCGCCAGCGTCAGCATGCTGGGGATAGCGATCCTCGTCAGTATCGTTCTCGGTTGCGCCAGGATGCTGAATGCAGCCGACGCCGGCAGGCTGCGCACCGAGGCTGAGCTCCGCCGCAATGCCACCGAGCTTGCAGCCTCCAACCACGAGCTTGAGGCTTTCTGCTACTCCGTCTCCCACGACCTGCGCGCCCCGCTGCGGGCGATCGCCGGCTTCAGCCAAGTGCTCAGGGAGAAGCACGCGGCGAGCCTGGACGAGCAGGGGCTGCGTTACCTCGGCAAGGTCTGCGACGAGAGCCAGCAGATGGGCCGGCTGATCGACGATTTGCTACAGCTATCGCGCGTCACGCGCGGCGAGCTGCGTCGGCAGCGCGTCGATCTTTCGGCACTGGCGCGCCGCATCATGGCCGAGCACGCGCAGCGTGAGCCTGAGCGCCTGGTGGACATCAAGGTCGAAGACGGCCTGAGCGCCGACGGCGACGAGCGGCTGCTAACCCTCGCTTTGGAGAACCTCATGAGCAACGCCTGGAAGTTCACCTCAAAAAAATCGCGCGCCACGATCGAGATCGGTTCCACGCGCAACGGCAACACGTGCGTCTTTTTCGTCAAGGACGACGGAGCCGGCTTTGACATGCAATACGCTAGTAAGCTGTTCAACCCCTTCCAGCGCCTGCACGGCACCGCCGAGTTCCCCGGCATCGGCATTGGACTGGCCACGGTGCAGCGCGTCGTCCGCCGCCACGGGGGCGAGATCCGGGCCGAGGGCGGGGTCGGCAAGGGCGCGACCTTCTCCTTCACGTTGGCCGCGCGGGAGAACGCCTGATGCAAAGGAAGACGCCTATTATCCTCCTCGTCGAAGACAACCCGAACGACGAAGAGCTGACCTTGCTGGCGCTCAAGGACAGCCGGATTGCCAACCAGGTGATCGTCGTCCGCGACGGCGCCGAGGCCCTGGACTATTTTTTCTGTCGCGGCGCTTATGCCAGCCGCGACCCCGACGACCTGCCGCAGGTCGTACTACTCGACATCAAGCTACCGAAGGTCGACGGACTGGAGGTCCTCAAACAATTGCGCGCCAATCCGCGCACGGCGCTGCAGCCGGTCGTCTTGCTCACATCCTCGAAGGAGGAGCAGGACATGCTGAGCGGCTATCGGCTTGGCGCCAACAGCTACGTGCGCAAGCCGGTCAGCTTCGCGCAGTTCATCGAGGCGGCAAAGCAGCTTTCCCTTTACTGGCTCGTTCTCAATGAGTCGCCGCCGAGAACGGGGGAAGGCCGATGACACGGCCGCTGCGCGCGCTGCTCGTCGAGGACTCAGCGAATGACGCCGAGCTGGTCGTCCTTGAACTTGAGCGTCATGGGTTCGCCGTTACCCACCTGCGGGTCGAGACAGCCGCGGCGATGCGCGCCGCTTTGGATGACGGCGCCTTCGATGTCGTGCTCTGCGACAATGCGCTGCCACACTTCAACGCCATCGAAGGCTTGGCTGTCCTTAAAGCATCCGACCGCGATCTGCCGTTCATCATCGTCTCCGGCTCGATCGGCGACGACATCGCGGTTGCTTGCATGAGAGCCGGGGCGCACGACTATCTGATGAAGAACAGCATGGCGCGTCTCGGTCCCGCCGTCGAAAGGGAGCTTGCCGAGGCGGCGAACCGTCGCGAGCGGCGGTGCTATAAGGAAGAGCGAGGGCGCCACTACGAGCGGGAGAAGGCCACGCACGCTGAGGTTGAGCGACTGTATGAGGAGGCAAACCGGGCCAAGGAAGATCTGGCACAGAAACAAACAGAGTTGACCACGATCCTCGACGCTTCACCCGCCCTCATCTGGTACAAAAATCGCGACAATGAAATTTTGCGGGTCAACAAGCCGGCGGCTGAGTCCATCGGTCGCGCTACCGAGGAGCTCGAAGGGCGCTCCATGTACGAGCTTTATCCTGAGGAGGACGCCAAGAAGTACCATCTGGATGACCTTGAGGTCATCAACTCCGGCCGCCCAAAACTCGACATCATTGAGCCTTATCGGATCGCATCAGGTGAAACGCGCTGGGTACGCACCGACAGGATCCCCTACCGTGATGGGCAAGGAAACATCATCGGTGTGATCGTCTTTGCCCTCGACATCACCGAACACAAACAGGCGGAGGAGGCGCTTGAACGGATCATTGTTCAGGAACGCCATGCGCGCCTCGATGCCGAGCGTCTCAGCCGCGTCAAAGACGAGTTCTTGATTACGCTCTCCCACGAGCTGCGCACACCGCTCGTGCCGATCCTTGGCTGGATCGACATGCTCATCAATTCGTCCCTTGACCAAAAGAGCGCGCTCGAAGCCTTGAAGACCATCGAGCGTAACGCAAAATCTGAGCTTCAATTGATCGAGGACCTGCTTGAAATCTCGCGGATCATCACCGGAAAACTCACCATCGAGGGCGGTTCCGTCACCTTGCTCCAAATCGTCAAGGACGCGACCCAGACCTTGCGCCTAGCGGCAGAAGCTAAGCATCTCGACCTCCGACTCGAGGTCGACCAAGACCCTGGTGTCGTAGCGGGCGATGCCAGGCGCTTGCAGCAGGTCGTGTGGAACCTGCTCGGTAATGCTATCAAGTTCACTGGCAAAGGTGGACGCATCATTGTGCGCGTTGCACGCAAGGAATCGCTGGCGATCATTGCCGTCACCGACACCGGCATTGGTATCAAACCGGACTTCCTGCCCCATGTCTTTGAACGCTTTCGCCAGGCCGACAGCTCGACCACCCGGACATTCGGCGGTCTCGGGCTGGGCTTGGCTCTCGTACGCCACATCACCGAGGCCCATGGAGGCACCGTCACTGCGGAGAGTCCGGGAGAAGAGCAGGGGGCAACGTTTACGGTCTCGCTACCCATCGCCGCTATACGTCTCCAGCCAGCCTCGAAAATCGCAAAAGGTGAAAATACGGATGGCACCAATCGAGACCCAAATGGGCCTCCCGTAGCACAGCCACTAAGGCTAGCCGGCGTGAAAGTACTCGTAGTCGATGACATGCCTGATGACCGCAGCCTCTTGATCACCCTCTTGATGCGGCATGGCGCTGACGTGATCGCCGTCGGATCTGCAAGAGAGGCTTTGGAGGCCGTTGTGAGCTGGCAGCCCCATGTGCTGGTGAGCGACGTCGGCATGCCAAACGAGGACGGAATATCTTTGATGCGCCGGGTCCGAGGCCTGAGCGACCAGTGCCACGGTGTTCCGGCGATTGCGCTGACGGCATACGGCAGCGCCGACGATCGAAGAAGAGTGCTCGACGCTGGCTTTCAATTGCATCTAGCCAAGCCTGCGGAGTCTGCCAAGCTGGTTGACGCGATTGCGAACTTGGCGGCATCGTCACACGACGCCTCGATTGAGCTGGGCAACCTCCCAGGGGCCGGCGCGGCGGCCCACTGCGCCACCACCGCCATTCAGCGAGCCCAAAGTCCTCACCCTCAACGCCCCATGTCATAATCGATCCGGCGCAGGTTCCCGCGGCGAAGAAGCTGATCGACGACTTCACGGTCCAGCTCTGCGGGCTCCTCGAGCGGGGGCCCCGCAAAGAGGTCTACGAGTTCGCCATCGCTTTGTTTTCCCTGGAAAAATAGGCCAGACCGCGACCGCGCGCACCATCATTGCGGTCCTTCGCCAGCAATTGGCGCCGGTTCATGTGTACCGTTTGTTGATATTGCTTGGTTTTTGTTTAAAATCTTTAAAATTATCATAGAATCATTTATGGTGTGCATGGAGGCATTGCTGACTTTCACACGTGGAGGCTGATTATGAAGACGCTGCTGCTCCCTGTTGCCACCTGTTTCCTGTTCGTCCTGCTGACCGCCTGCGGTCAGCCCCCCGCCACCGAGGCCAGCGCCGCCCTGGCCAACCTAACCGCGGTCCCCTCGGAAAACGGGATCGTCAATTTTCACACCGTACATAAGTTCCTGTTCCGAAGCGGCGCCCTGAACGCGAACGACATGTCGACCCTCGCGGCGCTCCAGGTCAAGACGATCCTGTCCCTCGAGGACTACCACGGCGACCAGGCCGTCGCCGACGCGGAGCGCGACGAAGCCGCGGCGAAGGGCCTCGACTTCGAGTGGCAGCCGCTGAGCCCGTCGGGTCCGCCCTCCCTTTCCGACCTCGACGCGGCGCTCGCCGTTTTGAGCGATCCGGCCCGCCAGCCGGTGCTCGTCCATTGCAAGCACGGCGCCGACCGCACCGGGCTCGTGATCGCGGCGTACCGCATCCGATTCGACCACTGGAGCGTCGCCAAGGCCCGGACCGAGCTGCGCAGCATGGGCCATCCGGCCTCGCTCTACTTTTGGGACAAGGTCCTCGACGCCGTCCAATGACCCGTGCGCCTTAAGCCCGCGGCGGCATCTCCGGCTCCCTCGAGGAGCGCGGCGATGGCCGCCGCTTCCCCGTTCGCCGAAGGCGGACCGCCGTCGCCCTTAACTATTGATTCCCCTCGACCATGACCGACAAAGAACGCTATCCTGCCGACATCATTTGCTCCGTTCGTCCAGGAAAGCACCCGATTTGCGGCAACGGCGCGCGACCATCTTCACGATGTTGGCCCTCGCCGCCGTTTACTTCGGCGCCGCGCAGCTCGGCTTGTCGCTCGCGACGATCAACAAGCATGCCTCGCCCGTGTGGCTGCCGACGGGCATCGCCATCGCGGCGCTCGCGTGCGGCGGCGCGCGCCTCTGGCCGGCGGTCGCGTTCGGCGCGTTCCTGGCCAACATCCTGACGGGCAGCCCGCTTCCGGCGGTCCTGGGGATCGCCGCCGGCAACACGCTGGAGGCGGTCCTCGGCGCCTGGATCATCGGCCGCGCCATGGCGCTCGAGCCCGTGTTCGCGCACCACGCGCGCTCGGCGGCGATCATCCTCGCGGCATTCCTCGCGAGCACCGTGAGCGCCGCGCTGGGGACGGTGGCGCTAGTGGCGACGCACACGATCGCCCCCGGGGTCGCGGCGACCAGCCTCGCGACCTGGTGGGTCGGCGACGTCCTCGGCGCGCTCACGGTCGTCCCGCTCGTCCTGGCGTTCCGCGGGAAAGCGGG
>JAYVWD010000696.1:0-3366 GCA_043786345.1 Pseudomonadota bacterium | reverse complement strand
GAACCGCGGCCGCCGCGCCCTCGTCGACGCGGATCGGAACGAAGCCGAGCGCCCCGAGGTCCGCGCTGTGCTGCTCCCGCGCCGAGCGGCCGACGGCTTTGGCGCTGAGTGCCGATTTGCCGCCTTTCTTTCCGCTTTTCGGCGCCGTTTGACGAGCGGCGGCGGCCCCTAGGGCCTGCTTGCGGCTCGCCCGCCGACCCTTCAGAAAGAGACCGCCGAAGACCAGAGCCAGAACGGCGACCACGGTGAGCAGCTTCGCGTTGTTCGTCACGGGGCGACCTCTTCGGCTCGAGGAATCGGCACGCCTTCGACCTGGCCCTGGAGGATGAAATCGCCCGTCACCAGCCCGCCGTTGGCCTCGATCATACGCGCCATCGGGTCCGTGGCCTCGGTGTCGAGCTCGATGTTCCAGACGATCTGGTCGGGAGCGGGCGCGAGGCTCAAGAGCGACGTCAAGGGGTGGTAGTCCCCGTCGCCGCCGAGCACCCAGTCGAGGTCGTTCAGCTGCTCGGCCTTGATGAGGCCCCGCGCCGTCGGCACGGGGTGTCCCGTCGTGACCGTGACGGCGAGGCCGCCGGCCGCCTCGTAGCGCACGAGATCCTTGGCCTCGCCGCCGCGGATCATGCGCCGGATGCGGACCGGCGCCCGTTTGATCGGGTTATAGACGAAGTCTCCGGCGGCGAGCTCGTCGATGCGCCGCAGCCCCCCGTCGGCGACGCGGATGAGCGTCTCGGGCACGAAGCACCCCGGAACCCAGCGGGTGAAGAGCAGTGCACCGCCGCACCCGGGGCCGGCGTAGAGGTTGGCGGCGCACTCCCAGTTGGAGCCGCCGGTCACATAACCGAACGATTGGGCATAGGCCCAGAAATTGATCGGCGGCCCCGGCGGGTAGGGGCCCGTACAGGCGCCGACCCACTGCCAGACGCCGTGGAAGCGGCAGGTCAAGGCCCTTTGCACGAAGATGTTCGTAAAGCAGAAGTTCGGCTCGCCGTACACGTTCCAGACCTCCGCCGGGACGTTCGTGTAGTTGTCGTACCCGTCGTCTAGCGGGTCCCAGAACGTCGACGCCGTGCCGGGAATCCAGGCGCCGCCGCCGGCCGTGCTCGTCGAGGGGTTGTAGATCTGCGCGGCGGCCGCAAAGGTCGTGGAGATACCGATCGGCTGGGGAAGGGCCTTGTAGACGATGTACGGGTTTGCGGTCCAGGCGCACGAGGCGGGCTTGG
The DNA here is from genome assembly GCA_043786345.1 of Pseudomonadota bacterium. GTDB lineage: Bacteria > Bdellovibrionota_B > Oligoflexia > Oligoflexales > CAIYRB01 > JANOTL01. Next base: position 2,143 of record JAYVWD010000696.1, on the reverse strand, counting down.
CGCGCCGATAATAGACCCGGGTCGTGCAGGTGCCGTTCGTGCCCCACGGCGTGCTGGCGGTGGCGTTGAAGTCGCGGTGGTAGTACCAGTAGAGGTTGCTGCGGCCGCCGGCGGGCTCGGCGATGGCAAGGAGCGCGTTGCGGTTCTCGCTAACGGTGCAGTTGACGACGGGCACGCCGGCCGGACCATTGTTGTTCATGCTGTATGCGGCCGCCGGGGTTGGCGTAGCGCACGGCAGGGTGCCGCCCGAGGTGACGGCGCTGAAGACGCCATACCCCTGGAGCAAGACGTTGTAGCTGATCACCGTCGGGTTCAGGTCCCGCGGATTCACCCACGAGTTCCCGGGCGGGCCCGACAGCGTGCACTGCGGCGGCGGCGGCGGCGGTAAGGGGATGCGGACCCGGAGCTTGGATCCGCGTGTCTGGCCGGCGTTGTCGGCTTGCGTCGCGACCGCGGACGCGTCGGCGTCGACGTCAACGGCCGATATCAACCAGTTGGCGCCGACCACGAAGCCGACCGCCGTAACGTTCGTCGTCATCGCGCGGGGGCCGGTCTTGGCCGGGAGCGCGGCGCCACTGAAGATGCTGCCGGCCTCCGCGACCGTCAGGCGTTGCGCGTTCCAGCCGACCACCTGCATGCTGTTCGGGGCCGTCAGCGACCATAGTCCGGCGGTCGACGCCGGTCGCACATTGGCATTGAGGACCCTCGTCGGCACGGCGTTGAAGGGCAAATAGGGCTCGGGAATCAGATACGGCAGGAAGCCATTGACCCTCGAGTTCTGAGGGCCGTTCTGGTAGCCAAAGAGCGACTTGAGGACGCCGAGGTTGCCGAGGTTGCCGACGTCGGCGGCCTCTTTCGTTTGGACGAGGTCGCGGAGCTGCAGGTTGCCGTGGACGATGTCCGTCAGGTAGAGGGCGCCGGCCGTCGACAGGCCCAAGACCATCAGCACCCAGACCAACGCGGAGCCGCGCTCGGCGTGCCGGGCGGAGGACGGGCGGGTTGATTGGGTCCTTGACAAGTTGAGGGTCACCTTTCCCGGACGTCGAGGCCCGACGTGTTGGCGATCGCGAAAGCGGACTGGTTCCGGTAGTGGGACGCGGTCGTGGACGTCAGCGCCGCGATGACATCGAGGTCGAGCCGGAGCTGGTTGTTGGCCACGTCCAAGTTGAAGCAGGCGGCGACGCCGACGACCGAGTCCTCCCCGACGCGCTTGCCGAAGACGGTGGTGCGGGTCGGGCCGCTCGCCGGAACGAGCGTGACCGACACGACGGGCATCGTCACGCCCGCGCAGCCCACGCAGAGGCCGGGGGCGGTATTATCCAGCAGGTAGATCCGCGGCACGGGCTGGCAGGTCGTCGCGTACGTGACGCGGTCGCCGTTGGCTTGAACCATGACGCAGGTCGGACCGGCACATGTCTGCGTCGGCCTCGCGGCCATGGAAACGCGCGCGAAGTCCTTCTTGATTCGCGCGGCGAGGAGCTCGCCCATCTGCTCGCCGTCGAGGCGCGACTGCGCGCGGTGCTGCGTCGTATGCAGGTACTGCAGGAGGGAGGCGCCGACGACAAAAAGGATGCCGCCGACCGCGAGCGCTAGGACGACCTCGACGAGCGAGAATGCCGCCTCGGGGCGGGTTTTATCGCGCTGGGACATAGAAGATCCTGTGCGAATGGTGCGAGCTGCCGTCCGGTGCGCCGCCGCTGGAGGGCTGGAGTACGCCCCAGTATATGCCGATCGTGAGCACCCCGCCGATCCCCCCGATGCCGGCCGCGAGGGACGTCTTGAACTGGGCGCACGTGGCCGGCGCGCCGGTCGCGAGGTTCTGGAAGCGGAAGTTGACCTCGGCGAAGCTCTGATCGGCGCGCAACATGGTGCCCTTCTTGTTGCCGACCGTCCCGGCGCCGCTCATGGTCAGGCAAAAGTAGAAGTCGGCGTTCGGGCCCGGGCGGCGCGCGCCGGCGTTGCAGCGATTGGCGGCATCCGTCGTCTCCTGAAGCGCGCCTGGCAGGACTGCCGGGACGGTGCTGACGACAGAGATCGACGTGCCGGTCCCGCCGAGGGGCGCGTTCACGAGGCCGATCGCCCGGCCGGTGCAGCCGTTGGCGTAATTCAGGTGGCGCGTCCGGAGGTAAAGGAGGATCGCGTT
>JAYVWD010000695.1:0-2708 GCA_043786345.1 Pseudomonadota bacterium | reverse complement strand
CCATCCCCCCAATGATCGTTTTCTCCATGGTAACATGGCGAAAACGCTGGCGAGGACGCCGTGAAATGCTTGGGGTACGCGGCCGAATTTTGCCCTTTTTCCAGGTCCCGCGGGACGCCCTTCAACGGGCCGGCAGCGCCCGGGCGAGCGCGGCGTCCACGTCGTGCGCGAGCAGGTCGACGACGTCCTGGGTGTCCACGGCGGAAAAGAGGAACGGGATGCGCGCGCGCGGGAAGTCCTTCTTCGCGCGGACGATATCGCGGGCCGTGCGCGGCCCGACGCGGGCGATCAGCGCGTCCTTCTCGGCCTCGGTCAGGCGCGGCCGGGGCATCGGCGCCCCGCCCGAAAGGGACCGGAGGCTCGCCTCCACGTTGTCGGGTTTTTTCGGGCCGCTCATCCTTCCTGAATAGCAGAATCGTGGCTATACTTCCGCCAAATCTCCGGGGGTATTTCTTATGAAGGGTCTCGTCCGCATCCTTGGCCTCGCCGCAGCGCTGGCGTCCACCGCCGTCTGGTACGGCGTCAGGCACCGCGCGAAGGATTGGGAAGCGGCCGAGGCGGCGGAAGAGGCGGGCGGCAAGGCCCCCAACTCCTGGTTCCTCGCGCAGCGCAGCTTCCCGGGCGCGCGCTTCGAGCATTCTGCCTGGGTCGCCGGCCTCGAGCAGGCGCGCCGCTCGCGGGCCCGCGGCTACGGCAGCGACCAGCGCTGGAGCCTCGTCGGCCCGGATAATATCGGCGGCCGGATCACGGACTTGCACGGCTCTCCGGCCAACCCGCGCACGGTTTACGCGGGCACCGCGTCCGGCGGCGTCTTCCGCTCGCGGGATGCCGGGGCGACCTGGGCCCCGATCTTCGACGAGGCCCCGAGCCTGAGCATCGGCGCGGTCGCGGTCGACCCGCAGGATCCCGCGACGATCTGGGTCGGGACCGGCGAGGCGAACTCGAGCGGGACCACCTACCCCGGCTCCGGCATCTATGTGACGCACGACGAGGGCCGCAGCTGGGAGCACAAGGGCCTCGAGGCGACGCAGCACATCGGCCGCGTCGTCGTCGATCCGGGCGATTCGCGCTCGATCTACGTCGCCGCGCTCGGCGCCCTTTACGCCGGCAGCGCCGAGCGCGGCGTCTATCACAGCAAGGACGGCGGCGAGACCTGGCAGCTCCTGCTGCACCCCTCGGCGACGGCGGGCGCGGTCGACCTCGTGCTCGATCCGGCCAATCCGCAGGTCATCCTCGCGGCGTTTTGGGACCGCCTGCACCAACCGGACAAGCTCGTCGCGGGCGGCCCGGGCAGCGGCGTCTATAAGTCGTCCGACGGCGGCGCGAGCTGGCGCCGCCTGGGCCAGGGCCTGCCAGCGGCCGCGGCGACCGGGGGCCGGATCGGTCTGAGCCTTTGCGCGGCGGATCCGCGCGTCGTCTATGCGATTTTCGACGACACCGCGAAGAATTTCAACGGCGTCTACCGGTCCGACGACACCGGCGAGACCTGGCGCCGCACGAGCGACGGCGACCTGTCGGGCATGTATGCTACGTACGGCTGGTGGTTCGGCAACATCCGCGTCGACCCGACCAACCCCGACCGCGTCTTCGCGCTCGGCTATTCCGCCCACATGAGCAGCGACGGCGGCCGGACCTGGAGCGCGCTCGGCGGCGTCCACGCCGACAACCACGCGCTTTTTCTGAACCCCGCGGCGCCCGCGACCGTGTACCTCGGCAACGACGGCGGCGTCTTCACCTCGGTCGACCACGGCGGCCATTTCGCGCGCGGCGGAAACATCGCGGTGACGGAATTCTACAGCGTCGCGGTCGACGCGACGCACTCCGAGCGCCTCTTCGGCGGCGCCCAGGACAACGGCACGGTGCGCACGCGCACGGGCGGGGCCTCCGATTGGAAAGAGGTGAACGGCGGCGACGGCTTTCAGGTGATCGTCGACCCCGTCGACGGGAAGGTCGTGTATTCCGAGTCGCAGTACGGCGCGCTCGGGCGCTCCGACGACGGCGGCGCGAATTTCTCGGACGTCGCGCCGGGCGCGGCGCGGGCCAACTGGAACACGCCGATCCGCCTGGACCCGAACGACCACAAGGCCCTCTTTTACGGCGGCGAAAAGCTCTATCGGTCCGCGAATCAAGGCGATACCTGGACGGCCATCAGCCCCGACCTGTCCGGCGGCGCGGGCGAGAAGGACGCGCTGGTGACCGGCACCATCACGGCGTTCGACGTCGCCAAGGCCGACTCGAAGGTGATCTATGCGGGGACCGACAACGGCAAGCTCTGGGTGACGCGCGACGCCGGCCGGACCTGGACCCCGATCGGCGCCGCGCTGCCGCGGCGGTGGATAACCGGGCTGGCGACGGACCCCGCCGACGCCGGGCGCGTGGTTCTGACGATCTCCGGCTACCGGAGCGGCGAACGACTGCCGCACGTCTTCCGGTCGACGGACTTCGGCGCTCAATGGACGGATATCGCCGCGGGCCTGCCCGAGGTCCCGGTGAACGTCGTGCGCCTCGACCCCGAGAGCGCCACGACGCTCTATGTGGGAACGGATGCCGGCGCGTACGTTTCGCGCGACGACGGCGCGAGTTGGCGGCTCCTCGGCGCGGGCCTGCCCATGGTTCCCGTCATCGACCTGACCTACGACGGCGCGGGCCGACGGCTGCTGGCGGCGACGTTCGGCCGGTCGATTTACGGGATCCGGCTCTGACCTCCG
>JAYVWD010000694.1:0-6208 GCA_043786345.1 Pseudomonadota bacterium | reverse complement strand
GCGAGTCGCCCCGAGCTTGACCAGAAGGCCTCCGCCGCCGAGGTCCGGGCGACGGGTAAATGCGCAGAATGCCACGCCAATACGACCAAAGGCGTGGTGCAGCACTTCGAGCGCAGCAAGCACGTCCGCGTCGGAATCACCTGCTTCGACTGCCACAAACCCCAATCGGGGCAGGACGGTATGGACCACAACGGCTTCGTGATCGCGAAGCACCTGACGTCCAAGAATTGCGCGAGCTGTCACCCGGGCGAGTACCGGCAATTCGAGGCAAGCCGGCACGCCGGGCCGTCGTGGGGCGCGATCCACGGCGAGGGCGGCTTCACGCCGGCCCAGGTCGAGCTGGCGGAAAAGGCCCACCCCGGCGCGGTCAAACGGCCGCCGCATCCCCTGACCACGACCCTCGGCGGCGCGGCGACGGCGAGCGGCTGCGACGCCTGCCACGCGGTCGGCAAACCGAACCCGGACGGCAGCTTCGGGCAGTGCACCGAGTGCCACTCGCGGCACGACGCCTCGGTGCGGTTGGCGCGCGAGCCGGCGACCTGCGGGCAGTGCCATATGGGCCCCGACCACTCGCAGCTCGAGATCTACGAGGAGTCGAAGCACGGCGTGATCTTCGCCGCGAACAAGGACAGCTACAACCTCTCGGCGCCCCCGAAAACCCTGACGGTGAAGGACATGCCCGTCCCCACCTGCGCGACCTGCCACATGAGCGGGCTCGAGGGCGCGGGCGTCACCCACGACGTGTCGAGCCGGCTTTCCTACTGGCTTTTCGCCCCGGTGAGCGAGAAGCGCCCCGGCGCCGACGACAAGCGCGCGACCATGCAGGTCCTCTGCTTCAACTGTCACGCCCCCTCGCGCGTCCTCGGCGTCTACGCCGCCGCCGACAAAGTCGTCGAGGAGACCAACGCCAAGGTGAAGGAAGCCCTCGCCATCCACGACCGCCTGGTCGCGAGGAAGCCGGGCGCGGCGTTCACCCGCGAAATCGACTTCCTGACCTTCGACCTCTGGCACTACTACGGCCGCACCGCGAAACACGGGGCGTTCATGGGCGGACCGGACTTCGTGCAGTGGCACGGCAACTACGAGATCGCCCGCGTCCTCAACCGGCTCAAGGAGCTCGAAGGGGCGCCACCGTGAGCCCCCGGCTCGCGGCGCTCTGGGGCGGGCGCCGCGCCTTCTGGCGCGCGCGCCGCGCGTTCCTGTTCGAGGGCTTTCTCGCGGTAAACCTCGCGTTCCTTTCGCTCGACATCCTCCTCGCGCACGCGACCAACGGCTTCGCGCGCGTCGAGGAGTGGATACCGTTCGGGTTTTCGGTGCTTTGCGCGCTCGTCCTCCTGCCGGTCACGGCGCTCGCCTGGCGCCGGAACTCGCTCGAATGGGCGAACGGCCTCGTGATCGGCTTCGGCATCGTGTCGATCCTCGTCGGGCTCGGCGGCCTGGTGTTCCACCTGGAATGCCACTTCCTGCGTGAGCAGACCCTGAAGCACCTCGTCTATACCGCGCCCTTCGCGGCGCCGCTCGCCTACGCGGGGATCGGCAGCCTGCTGGTGATGAACCGGCAGTACGCCCGCGCCGAGGGCTGGGCCCTCGGCGTGCTCTTCGGCGCGCTCGGCGGCTTCTTCGGCAACTTCGTGCTGGCGCTGTGCGACCACGCCCAGAACGGGTTTTTCCGCCCGGTGGAGTGGGTGGCGGTGGCGGCGCCGGCGTTCGCGACCGGGTTCCTGGCGGCGCTGATCCTGGTGGGAAGCGCGTCGCGGACCTTCGTCCTCTGGGTCGCCGGCATCCTGCTCGTCCAGGGGGCGGTCGGTACGGCCGGCTTCGCCTTCCACGCCTGGGCCAACCTCCACGGCAGCGCCCCCGACGCCCTGTCCAACTTCATCCACGGCGCGCCGGCCTTCGCCCCGCTCCTGTTCGTCAACATCAGTATCCTCGCCGGCTTCGGCGTGCTCGACCTGCTGGAGCGCGGCGGGCCGGCGGACGGCGCTCAGGCCGCCTTGGCTTCGACGTAGAGCGAGTATTTCCGGTGATTCTCGAGGTCGATGGCCAGCCGCGGGTCGCCCGACTCGCGGAAGCCTCTTTGCTGCATCTCGACGAAGCCGAAGTCGCCGAGCAGGCGGCTCAGGGACTCGAAGTCATAGGCCCACTTGTGCTCGCCCGACTGGATGAAGATGTGGCAGATGGCATCCATGCGGGTCGGCAGGTCCGGCGGCAGCGGATGCCAGCCGAGTTCCGCCAGCGCCTCGGGCGAGCTCGACGCATAGGCGCGCAAAAAGCGCCCGGCATCGGGGACGACGACGCGGAGCAGGGCGCCGGGCGCGAGCACGCGCCGGCAGTCGGCGAGGAGCCGCGGGACCTCGTCGTTGCGGTCGAGGTGCTCGAAGAAGTGTTCGATGAGGATGCCGCGCACCGAGCCGTCGGCGAACGGCAGGCGCCGTCGCGCGTCCCACGGGAGGACTTCGGGATTCGAGCTGCGCACGTCGAGGTTGACGAAGCCCGGCGCGACGGACGAGCCGCAGCCGACGTTCAGATACAGGTCGCGGGCCGCGCGCAGCGTCGCCAGGCGCCGCCGCAGGCGGGGGCTCAGACGGTACCGCAAGGCGACGGACCAGGCGAAAACCTCCACCTGCAGCTGCATCAGGACGGCCCAGGTCAAAGACGTCGAGGCGACGAATCGTTGTTTTAGATTGTGAAAGCGTCCGCTCATGGAGGCCTCTTCGGTTGCAACGTTGGCAGCTATAGCCGAAACGAGCCCCTCGCCTCGGCTCCTTCCATTTCATTATGGAATCCAGGGGCTTAGCTTTCAGCGACGAGGCGCGGTTTGCGCCCGGCCGGCTTGGCCGGCTTCTTTGGGCCTTTGAGCGGCCACTTGACGAGGCGGGCTTCGATCTCGGCTTCGGTCAGGCCCGCTTCGCTGATGACGCGCCCGCGGACGGAGATTCCGGCGGCGTGGACCGAGTCGCGGTCGCCCGACTTGAGCGGGTGCCAGTCGTAGAGGTCCTTGCCCTCGTGAACGAGCCGGTAGCCGCAGGTCGGCGGCAGGCAGGTCATCTCGGGCATGATCTTCGGGGTCAGGCGGACGCAGTCGGGGACCTTCGCCTTGCGATTTTTGTAGTCGCTGCACCGGCAGGACTCGGTGTCGAGGAGCTTGCAGGCGACGTCCGTGTAATGGATTTTGCCCGTGTCCTCGTCCTCGTACTTGTTGAGGCAGCAGCGCGCGCAGCCGTCGCAGAGCGACTCCCATTCCTTGGGAGTCATCTCGGCAAGCGACTTGATTTTCCAGAATTCAGTGGGACTTTTGGGCATTCTTGGCGTTTTTCTTGATGAGGTCGAGCGCCCAGGCGTCCTCGAACTCCTTGCGTCCATAGATCACGCCCACCCGGAAGTCGACGAGCAGGTCGTTGGCGAGCCGCTTGATGTCGGCCGGCGTGACCTTGTCCAGCTTCCGCGGCAGGTCGTAGAGCTCCTCGGCCGCGCCGTAGAAGAGCTTCGACGTCGAGAGGGCCCCGGCGAGGCTGCTGTGGGTTTCGAGCGTCAGGTAGTAGCTGGTGGCGAAGGAGCGCTTGAAGATCTCGAGCTCGTCGTCCGTATAGGTCTTGCCCTTCATGGTCTCCAACACGTGCTGGATCGCCTCGAGGGTCTCCTTCGGCTTGGACGTCGAGGCGCTGATCACGCCGACGCCGAGCGAGTACTGGAGGATGAAGGAGTGCACGGCGTAGGAGAGCGAGCGCTTGGTGCGGACCTCGTCGCCGAGCTCCTCGCTCAGGATCTCGTAGAGGAGCTTCGCGGCGATCGCGTCCTTGTCGGTGATCGCCGGGCCGTTGGTCTTGATGCGGATGAAGGCCGTCGGCAGGTCGCGGTCGTTGAAGGTGTAGGCGTTCTTTTCGTCGAACTTCGGCGCTTCCGGCACGACGGGGGTGAACTTGGCGGTCGGCACGTCGCCGAACGCCTTGTCGAGGTCGGCGACGATCTTGTCGGCGGGCATCGAGGTGGCGACGACGATCTGCATGATGCTGGCGTTCAGGATCTGCTTGTGGAAGTCGACGAGGTCCTGCCGCCCGAGCTTCTCGAGCTCGGCGAGCGCTTCGTCGTGGTTCAGGCGGTAGGGGTGGCCCGGGGGGTAGAAGATCGAGTTGATGATCTCGTTGACGTAGGACTCCGGGTTCGACGGCGTGTTCTTGAGCTGCGCCGTGAGCCGCTCGCGCGTGAGCTTCAGGTCCTCGTCGGTCAGGCCCGGCGTCGTGATCAGCGCGGCGAAGAGGCCGAGGCCCTGCTGCCAGTAGTCGTCCACCGTGCCGAGCGAGCAGGTCGAGGCTTCGATGCCGCCGCCGCAGCCGATCTCGAGGCCGTACTTCTCCATGGTCTCGAAGACTTTGGCCTTGGGCAGGTCCTTGCCGGACATGGTCGCCGTCGGCCAGTACCAATCGTTGAGGACCTTTTTGCCCGGGGGCAGGTCGCGCAGGCCGGTGCCCCAGGTGACGTTGACGGCGACGATGTCGGAGCCTTCGATGTTGCGCACGATGACCGGAATGCCGTTCTTGAGCTTGTGGTTGGAGGTCAGCGCCTTTTGGGTCTTGATCGTGTCGTCCGACACGAGCTGGACGGCGGACGCTTTCGGGACGAGCCCGAGCATGAGGATCGGGAGGAGGAGGAGCGATTTCATTTGAAGGACCCCTTCGGCGTCTTTTTGGGAGTGGCGGAGCTGGCGTATTTCGCGAGGTATTTGTCGACGAGCGGCTTGGAGTCGTCCTTGAGCTTCGCCTTTTTGGCGTCTTCCGGGGACATCAGGATGCCGGCCATGTGCGGCTTGTCGATGAGGTATTTCTTGACGAAGGAGCGGACCTGCTCGAAGCCGGTTTTCTTCAGGTTGTCGAGGTAGCCGTCGTAGTAGTCCATGCCGGTCACCGCCCACCAGAACGCCAGCGACTTGATGAATTCGGAGGGCTGGTTGACCTCGCGCTTGTGGTTGATCAGGAGGTTGCGGCGGACGTCCTCGAGCTGCTCGGCGGTGAAATAGTCGGGGTTGAGCCACTCCTTCGGCTCGTCGAGGAGCATCTTGCGGACCTTGACCGCGTTCTCCGGGAGCATCTCGGCGAAGAGGTCGACCTGGCCCGCCTGCGACTGCGTGTAGTAGCTCAGGCCGGCGCTGAAGGTGAGGCCGGAGTCCTCGAATTTCTTATAGAACTTGCCGCTGCGGTGCTCGAGCAGCTGGTTCAGGGCGTCGGCGGCGAAGGAGTCCTCCTGCTGCGTGCGCGCTTTCGGGCCGTCGAAGACGACCTGGACCGAGGCGTTTTGCACGTGCGGCCGCGTCATGATGAACTCGACGGACTTGGGGAACGGCGGGAACGCGGGGCGCACCACGGGCTTCCAGCCGGCCGGGTTTTTCCAGTTGTCGAAGTGCTTCTTGGCGAGGGCGGTGAGCTGGTCCGGCTTGTAGTCGCCGGAGACGAGGAGCGAGCAGTTGCCCGGGACGAAGACCTCGTCCTTGATCTTGAGGAGCTGCTCGCGCGTCGCGCCGATGATGATCGGGCGGTAGCCGAGCGGGTCGCGCTGGTACTCCTCCTTGCCGTAAATATAGTTGCGCTCGAGGTTGCCGAAGTCGAAGCTCGGGTGCGCGGCGGCCCGGTCGTATTCGTCGAGGACGACCCGGCGCTCCTTCTCGAGCTCCTGCTGCTCGAGGAGCGGCGACTCGATCGCGTCCGACATGAACTGCAGGCCGTCGTCGAGGAAGACGGAGGGGAGCGTGAAGAAGTAGCGGACTTTTTCCGCGGCGGTGTCGCCGTTGAAGCTGATGCCGAGCTCGCGGATGCGGCGGTTGAAGGCCTCCTGGTTCGGGATGCGCTTGTTCCCCTTGAAGAACATGTGCTCCCAGAGGTGGACCAGGCCGTCCGTCTGCGGCGTCTGGTTCATCCCCCCGGCCTTGCAGGAGAGGACGATCGTCGCGAGGGGAACCTTGTGGGACTCCATCGCGAGGAGTTCCAGGCCGGTGTCGAGCTTGGAGCTCACGTACGGCTGTTTTTCGGCGGCCAGGGCCCCCGAGGCCACGAGGCTTAGCGACAGGGCAGCGGACAGGATGCGCATCAAGAGCTCCTCAGTTCAACGAATCGGCTACGATTTCAGCGATGTCTTTTACTATGACGGTTCCGCCCTTGTCCCCGGACGTGAGGGCTTTGACCCCGTCGCTCATCATGGTCATGCAGAACGGGCAGGC
>JAYVWD010000693.1:0-9829 GCA_043786345.1 Pseudomonadota bacterium | reverse complement strand
CCTGCGCCTCAACATCGACGCCTGCCTTCCGCGGCTGGGCGAGCCGACCCGTCTGCTCAACATCGTCGACGACGGCGGCCAGGTGCACGCGGTCGAGTTTCCCAAGGTCTATTACCTCGACATGGCGCTCAGCTACTCGAAAGTCGAGCCCTCGGGCGCCAGCCAGGATCGGTCGACCGAGTATTTCCGCCTGGTCCTCGACAAGAACGGGTTGCAGCGCGTCGAGCGCCTCGCCTAGAATCCGCTCATCCTTTTCGGATGATGAAGCGGAGGTCGGCGTTGCTCGGAATCCTGATGTTGTCGGCTGCGGCCTTGGCGCCAGCGGACGTGCCGGTACAAACGGACGCCGCGGCGCTCCGGGTGGGCGCGGAGCTCCGCGCCGAGGCGCTCTATGAGAACCACGGCCTGGAAAAGGAGCCGGGGACGACGATCCACCCCTCCACGGCCTTCGAGATCCAGCACGCCGCCGTCGTCCTCGACGGCAAGTTGCCGCCCGAGGACACCGACGTGGCCTTCGGCTTCGACCTCCTGCACGCGGCCAGCAGCCCGCTGGACTATGGCTACGTCACGCATTGGTTCGGCAGGGTCGTCGGCGTCTCGCTCGGCAAGATGCGCGTCCTCCAGGGCGGCTGGGACAACGCCTCCTACGAGGACTTCACGGCGCACGCCAAGGGCTTTTACGCCGATAACCTGGTCTATGACGCGAACGCGCCGATGGCGGCCGTGAGCCTGCGGGCCGCCGGATTGCTTACCCTCCAGTTCCTGAACGACAAAGTCGTCGGCCGGGACGCGGTGGCCTCCTGGAGCAAGTCCGCGCACCCCACCTGGGCCTTCGGCTGGCGCGGCGACTTCGGGCCCATCACCCCCCTTCTCGACGTGGGGTCCTATGACAACAATAAATCGCGTTGGGTGGATGCTGGAGTCAAAACCAAAATGAACGGCTTGACGGGGACGCTCGATCTGTTCAACAAGAACCAGGTGACGCGCCATACCACCGGGACCGGCAAGATTCTCCCGAAGGCGGACGTCTCGACCGGGATGACGCTCAGCGTCGCCTACGAGATCATGGGCGCGGCGACGCCCTGGTTTTACTTCTCGACCTTCGACGACAAGCAAGGTGACGACCGGGACCTGGGAATCAAGGATCACGAATTCAACACCACGCGCGACGCGAGCGCTCGGGTCTCTTATGACACGTGGGACGACAACGGTCAGGTGACGGGCGTCGGAATCAACCTGAACGCCTTGGGCAAAGGCTGGACGCCCTATTTGGCGCTGGTCAGCCGCTCGGGCAAGTTCGAGAACCAGAAGCGGCCCAACGAGGCCGAGGACAAGACCGAGCTGTGGGTGCGATTCGGAGTGCTCGGGACCATGTAAAGTTAAGCGCTCGGCGAGCTGATGCGGTGTTGTACTGGATGCGGGCTGAATGAGCTGTCTGAGTTGATGTGGATGTCCCTCTTGACGTGACGATCGCTTCTGACTTGGCCCCCGGAGGTTGCAAAACCTCCGGGGGTCCTCCGTTTTGCGGTAACAATTTGAAATTTCCGGTTTACTTGTGAAACCGGTGCTTCGCCAATATCCGCAGTAATATCGTTCTTTGGCGGGTCGGCACGGCGCTTGCTTTAAGGGTATTTGCGTGGCGGCTGAGAGTGTTTCTGGCAAAGGGGGCGCTGGAAGGATTCAAGGCCGTTCACCAAAGAAAGACCCGATGGAGCTAGCCTCCATCGGGTTTTTTGCTTTAGACTCGCGTTCCGATGACGCTATTGACTGTCGTGCTCATACCCCTCGGATTCCTGACTGGCCTGCTCGGCACGCTCGTCGGCGCGGGCGGCGGCTTCATCATGCTGCCGGTCCTGATCTTCCTGTACCCGGAGCTCGAGCCCGAGACGATCACGGCGATCTCGATGACGGTGATTTTCTTCAACGCCCTGTCGGGCACGATCGCCTATGCGCGTATGAGGCGCATCGACTACAAGGCGGGCCTCGTCTTCGCGGTAATGGCGCTGCCGGGCGCCTACCTCGGCACGCTCGCCACGCACCATATCTCGCAGCGGCTCTTCCACGCGCTGGTGGGAAGTATCCTGCTGGCGATCGCCCTCTTTTTGATCTACCGGACGCGCCGGGCCGCAAAGCTGCCTCGGGAGCACGGCGCGGGCATGAGCCGACGGCAGCTCCTTCTCGGCGGGATCCTGAGCGCGGGCGTCGGCTTCGTCTCGAGCCTGATCGGAATCGGCGGCGGCATCATTCATGTGCCGGCGCTCATCTACCTGCTGGGCTTCCCGGTGCACGCCGCGACGGCGACCTCGCACTTCGTGCTCGTCTTCACGAGCGCGACCGCTGTGGGCGGCCACCTCGCGATGGGGTCCCTGACGGCGGTCCTGCCGCAGATCGTGTGCCTCTCGGCGGGCGTCATCGTCGGCGCCCAGATCGGCGCCCGGCTCTCGCGCCGGGTCAAGGGCACCTGGATCATAAGAGGCCTTGCCGGCGCCGTCGGGGTCGTCAGCTTGAGGATTCTGGCGTTGGCCTGGCATGGCTGATCGGCGGGAGGATCACGCTGGGGCTTGTCCTTGCGCAAGATCTCACGCTCAAACTGCTTGATCGGATCGTCGCGCACATCCTTCGGCGCCGGGCGCTTGCTCGTCGGCTCAAGGGACGACAAGAGTTGTCTGCGCCACGCGTCCACCTGGCAAACCCGACATCTATGCTGACGCAGGGGCGGGCCGACTTGGGCGGCTACAGCAGGAGGTAAATCATTGAAACTATAAATAAATATAGATTGGGGCAGGTAATTTCAGATTGTGCCTCAGGATTTCCCGTAGGAGTCCGATGACGAGCAAAGCGTGTTAGGCGTCTTAGCCTCGAATCGGAGAGTCAATGAGCAGGACTGCGTCCTTACTAGTTCTGGCGTTTTTGTCGGCATGCAGTGGTGCTGATTTGGCAAGCAGCGGCAGCAAAGGCAAGTCGCCCACCTCGAAGCAAGTTAGCTCCGCGGCCAGTGGCACCGGCAGCGACAAGGCAAGCAATGGCCCGTCTGGCACCGGATCCGAGGCCGCGTTGTCATCGACGGTCTACTATGCGCCGATCAACGCCGCGACCAGCCTGCCTGCGACCCAGATCCCGACGCTCGCGACTTGCAAGCCCAAAGGCGCGCCGGCGGTGAGCTGCGACCCGATTACGAAAAACGTCCATGCCACAAAGCCTGGCACGATCGGCTTCGAAGGCACGGACGCCAGCGGCGGGCCGGTCACCTTTACAGTCGTCTTCTACGACCCGGAGACGCCGCCGACGGATCCCGCCTACATCGGTCAGCGTGAGGCCGAGGCGAAGACTGCGGTCTCGATCACTACCGACTCCAGCGAGGTTACGCCCTCCAAGGCCCTGTCCGACGCCAACACCGGCCTCCGCTCGTTCAGCTCGTGGACGCAGAGCACTCCCGAGGGCTCGCACGTCGCAGGCGGCATCGCCTGCCCTGCTGGTTTGGCGCCGATCGGCTCGGTGGCGGATTGCTCCGGTAGCAGCGGCGTGACCTGCTTCGGCAACCTGGTTTTTTGCGCGGCGATCAATAAAATCTCCGACAGCGCTGCCCAGCTCGTGACGGTCGACATCACCATGACGCCCGAAGGCACCCACCAACCCGGCGGCATCGCTTGCGCCGCGGGCTACGCCCAGTTCGGCGGCATCCCAGATTGCGGCACGTCCAGCTGCTATGGCAACCAGATATTTTGCGTCAAGCAGGTGCCCCTCAATACCTTGACAGGCGGCGACCAGATCGTCACCGACTTCGCCTTTGGCGCCGAGTCCGCCCATGTCGTCGGCGGTGTCGCTTGCGCCAGCGGCTACGCTTCGATCGGCAGCACCGCCGACTGCGGCAACGCGTCGAATCAGGGCGGCAACTGCAACGGCAACCAGATGTTCTGCCTCCAGAAGACCGCGCTCAAAGACGCCGGTAAGGCCGCGACTTACACCACGTGGTCGCAAAACACGCCTGCCGCCACGCATAAGATCGGCGGACTACCCTGCCCGGTCGGTGGTGTGCCAGTCGGTTCGTTCGCGGACTGCTCCGGCAGCAACGGCGTCACCTGCAGTGGCAACTTGCCGCTGTGCGCCATCCCCGCCTCGCCGACGACTTTGCCGACGGACCCCTTGACGACCGACATCTGGATCACGCCGGAAGGCACGCACAACCAGTCGACCGATGGCTGCCCGCCAGGCTACAGCCCGATCGGCGGCGTACCAGATTGCCACTTGTCGAGTTGTCTTGGCAACCAATTCTTGTGCTCGCGGACGGTCCAGCGCGGCGCCCTCGCCGCCGGCGAGCCGGTCGTAAAGAGCGTCGTCCTGACGGCGGAAGGAGCACGCGTCGCGGGTGGCCCGGCCTGTCCGGCCGGGTTCACCGCCGTCGGCAGCGTCGCCGACTGCGGCGGAGCCCACGCCCAAGGCCAAGACTGCTTCGGCAATCAGCTGGTCTGTGTCGCGAAGGGCGCTCCCTAAAACAGCCGGGTGCTTTTGAAAATCGACGATTGAGCGGCCCTTACGGCGCCGCGAAGATCGTGTCCGACGCGTCTGGGAGTCCCGGGTTCAGCAACGTGATCGGGGCGGCCGACTGGCGGGTGCCGACGACGTAGCGCGCGAAGAGCGGCAGGTGGTCGGAGAAGCCGCCGACCTCGTGGCGCGTTTCCTTCGAGTTGACGCGGACCGCATGCCAGCGGTTAGGCGTGCCGTTGGGCGTAAAGGCGAAGGCGAGGCGCGGCATGAGCGGCGTCGCGATCTGGAAGCTGTTGTCGACGTAACTGACGCCGAGGCGGTCGTAGAGGCCGGGGCCGAGGATCATGTGGTCCAGCGACGACCAGCCGGTCGCCGGGTACCAGGCCGAGCGGCGCGCGGCGCGGTCGAGCTCATACTCGAGGTCGTACTTGAGGCCCGGCTGCGCCTTCGCCACGGCGGCTTCGTCGCCTTGCGCGTGGATGACGTCGTTGATGCCGGTCATGCGGTTCGTGTCGTTGTGCTCGGGGGCGATGATCAGTTTCTCGTTATAGTCGCTGTTGAGGTCGCCGAGGATCAGGAAGTCCGCCTTGACGTCGAGCGCCTGCAGCGCTTGGATGTCGTCCTCCAGCGCCTGCGCGTAGACCTTGCGCATCGACTCGGGGCCGCCCTTGGATTTCCAGTGGTTGACGTAGACCGTCAGATCATGGCCTTTGACATCGAGCGTCGCCTTGAGGATCGGGCGCGAGGCTTCGGGAACGGCGGTGCTGCCGGCGGCGGGCGCCGGGGTCGGGACGCGGACCAGGTCCCATTTCTTGATCGGGAACTTGGTGAGGAGGCCCTCGCCGATGGCGGTCTTCTGCATGTCCGGCGCCCACTCGCTGAACTGCGCGGCGACATAGCCGAGGTCCTTGACGGTCGCCAGGAGGACGTCGAGCGAGGCTTGCGACTCGATCTCGCAGAGGCCGACGACTTCGGGGCCGCTGGGATCGATGCCTTGGAGGACTTTGCGGATGCCGCGCGCCTTCACCTCGGTGAAGGACAGCTGCTCGCCTTGGAACGTGACGGGCTGGCCCCAATTGCTGAACTGGCCGTTGGCGTTCGGGGCGATGCGGAAATCGCCGTAGCTGGCGTTCCGGCCCTCGTCCTGCTGGTCGAAGAAGTTTTCGACATTGTAGCTGACGACGGTGAACTCGGTGTCGGCCGGCTCTTCGAGCAGGCGGCCGTCGACGGTGAGCGTGCCGGAGCCGTTCGCGAGGGCGATCGGCAGGAGGCCCTTAAGGTCGCCGTTGTCCTCTTCCCACATCAGCGCGGGGCCCGAGAGCTTGAGCGTCGCATCTTCGGGGGAGGCGTCGAGCAGGCGGCCGGAGATCGCCGTCAGGGCGAGCGTCTCGCCGGCGAGCAGGCGCTGGAGCGGCAGGGCCGCCGGCGCGAGGTCGTTCGCGAGGGCGTAGGACAGGTCGCCGCCGATGTGGATCGTGAGGCCGTGGATGTCCTGCTTCAGGCTGACGCGGCGGCCCTTGTCGTCGTTGAAGGCGAAGAGCGCCTTCTGCGCCCAGTCGCGCGCGGCGAGGGCGGCGGCGGCGTCGGACTCCGTTAGCGACAGCGAGGCCTTCGCGACTTTGATGAACACTTTGACCGGCTTGAGGCCGTCGGTATTCGCGATGGTGAGGCAGGTCAGCGCGAGCGAGGCGCTCTCACCGGCGACGAGCTTGACGGCGGCGTCGCCCGTGCAGGCGTGCGTCTTCGACGACGTGTCGAATTGGTCCTTGTAGAGGCCGGCCGTGACGGTCGCCGCATCGGCGGCCGGAAGCCGGTCGATCGCGAGGACCTGCCCAGCAGCTGGCAGGTCGCCGGCGCGGCGGATGACCGCGGCGCCCGGCGCTGGGGTGATCAGCACCTCGAAGATGTTGGGCGCGCCGTCGAGGGCGTCGCCGCCCGCGTAGATCATGGCGAGCGTCGAGGCGTCGTTGGCCTGCCCTTTGGCTTTGGGCGCTTGCTCGCCACGGCGCGCGCATCCGGACGCGATGAGCAAAAGGGAGCCGAGGGCCAGGGTACTGGTCTTCATTGGATCTCTTCCTGTGCGGGACGGGGGCGGTGTTAGGAGCCCGCGGAGACTAGCACAGGGCGCAATTTGGCACAATCCACAATAAAGAGTTTATGAATCTTATAATGTTCTTTATAATTTAATGATTGAGGCGGGTTGCGGAGGATGGGCGCGGTAAGATGGCGGGGGCCCGTTGCGGGCCCCCGGCGGCACGGGCGGGTTACCAGGCCCAGCCGAAGCCGAGGTTGGCTTCCGGAAGGGGCCGGGTCGACATCTTCTGGTCGGGGAGCTTGGCGATCATCTCGTCATAGTCCTTGCGGGCGTTCGGGTCCTTCGTGTCGACGGCGACCGTCCGCTTGAAGTTGAGCGTGATGCTCGTCCCGAGGGTGATCGCGATCTTCTGGTCCCAGACGAGCCAGCGGTTGCCGAAGCCGGTCGCGACGCCGTGGCGGATGTCGGTGACGAGCGAGGTTTCGTCGGACGGGCTGCCGACGATGAAGTTCGCCGGCGTCGCATCGTTGGGGCCGCCGGCGCCCTCTTCGTACCGGTTGCCGCGACTGTTGACCCGCGTGTAGCTGTAGCCGGCTTTGAGGAACCAACCGCGCATCGAGGCCGGCTGCTCCCAGGCCGTGAACATCCAGCGGAGGCGGACGGCGTCGAGCTTCTGGCGCTCGCCGTTGAACATGTCTTCGCGGCGGACGGTGTCCTGCGCGACGCCCTTCTGTGTGAACGTACCCGTCCAGTACTCCGGGCCGGTCGACATGACGCCGGCCAGGTTGAAGTCGGCGCCGAGGCCGTACTTGCTGGTGACGACGCCGGTCGTCTGCTGATCATAGGCGGCGGACCCGGGGGCAACCGGGTCGACCTCGGCGATGATCTTGCGGTTGATGTCGGCGGCATGCGCAGCGCCGGCCGAGAATAGGCTCGCGAGAGCGAGTGCCTTGAAAAGGCGCATATGTCCTCCTTCCATCGAGGGTTCTAGTGAGGAGTCCTCGGCCCCAAACTGCTCAGGCTTTAGACAGAGCACTTGGTGAGACGCCAAGAGGCCGTTGGCGCCTTTCCCCTCAGATTATGATATCGTCGAAGTTCTCATCAGATGTAGGAGCGCCAGACTTGTCGCAAGTCATCGTCACGAAAGATTCGCTGAACGCGAAACGGGAGGCCTCCCGCCTCCAAGAGGCGAAGATCTCGCGCGAAGAGATGTTCGGGCGCTGGCGCCGCAACGACATCACCGGCAAGGACAGGGTCGCCGCGGGCGTCGGCATGGCGCTGATGCCCGTCGTGGCCATCTGGGCCGCCATCACGGGCGTCATCTTCCTGGTCCTGACGGCCCTCAAATACCTCTTCGCCGGGATCGGCAAGCTCGTCGGCGGGACGCGCTCGCTGATCACCGGAAAGACGCAGAAGCCCTGAAGGGCCGCGACCCGCGCGCCATCAAGGCGCCGCGAGGGCCTTCTTGATCGCGTCGATCATGGCCTGTGTGTCCGCCTTCGAGAAGGCGCCGTCCTTAGCGAAGACGACTTTGCCGGTCCGGTCGAAGACGAGGGCGTCGTAGCTGTCGTCCTTCAGGCCCCATTCCTTCACGAGGACCTTATTGAGGTCCTTGACGTAGACGGTGTCGGGGTAATCCTCCTGCTTCGACTTGAGCGAGGACGCGATCGCCGCGTTGGGCAGCCAGGTCGCCGCCATGTTGATGACGGCCATCGACGAGTACTTGTCTTTGGGGAAGCTCTGCTCCTTGAGCGCCGCTTCCATCGCCTCGTTGGCCGACTTCTCGTCAGGGTCGACGTAGAAAAAGGCCCAGACCTTGTCTTTGATCGAGTCGCTCGACCAGGGCGTGCCGTCGACTTTGCCGCCGTCGTCGCCTTTGAGGACGACGGTCTTCGGCTTCTGGCCGGGCACGAGCGCCGCGGCGGCGAGGGCGACGAGGAGCGTGGCGTGGGTCAGCATGGTGGGCCTTTCAAAACGGGAGTGGGAGGGTTCAGTTGGGAACGAAGGCGAAATTGTAGGGGACGCCGTCGAGGGCGATGCTCCCGACAGGCTGGTCGTTGCGGTATAGGACGAGCTGGCCGTCGAGGTCCTGCTGGCCGCCGACGAACAGCGTTTTCGAGCCGTCGTCGAAGGCGAGGCCGAACAGGCGGTAGTCAGGGAACTTGTGGACGACGCTCGCCGCCTTGGTCGCAAGGTCGAGCCGCACGACTTCGAACTCCTGCGCCGCCGTCTCGACGTGCGCATAGACGCTGGTCGGTGACGGCCCGTTCACGACCTTGTTTTTGTATTTGAACGGGACGCTCGCCGCGTCGAAGGTCGCGAGCGTGCTGAGGGCGCCGGTCGCCGGCGCGTAAAGGTCGGCGCCCGCGACGCAGCCCGACTGCGCCGCCGCGCACAGGCCGACGACCGCCGTCGTGGTGCCGGAATTGTTCAGGAAGCCGGAGGGATTGGACGGGTGAATCGGCTTGGCCTTCTCGAAGGTCAGACTGCCGTCGGCCGCGACCGTCGCCGGGATGATCTGCTGCGTGCCGTCGGCGGTTTCGCCGTCCTTGACGCCGCTGCTGAGCGCGTGGATTTTGCCGCCCGAGCTCAGGAGCGCGACCGGCCGGATCACCGGCTCCGACTCGTCGGTCAGCGTATTCGCCGCGTAATCATAGGATTGGAGCTTGCTGCCGTGCGGCGAGGCGAGCAGCACGGATTTGCCGGCGACCAGCGTCGTCACGTCCCACGGGTCGCCCGGCGTCAGACCGTCGACGTTTCGGGACGGCTCGGTGATCTTGCCCGTGTTCGTCTTGGGGTTGAACGTGCGGACGCTGAGGAGGTCGGCCTGGCGGTTGAAGAGAAAGGCGCGGTCGTCCGCCCAGAACACCGCGGGGTCGCCCGATTCCGCCGCGAGGATCTCGCGGACGATCCCCGCCGCGAACTCGTAGTAGTAGACGCGCGAGGTCTTGATCGACTGGTCGAGGGCGACCGCCGTGATCAAAACCCCGTGGTTGGCGCTGCCGCTGATGACCGGCGCTTTGACGGTGCCGCCCGAGTCGCCCGACTTGGAGCCGCAGGCCGCACTTATGATCGCAAAAAATACCAGTAACAACAGCTGGTTGCGCACAGTAGCCTCCGGCGCGGGATAAGGAGCGCGGAGAACTCTAGCCGGGCCTCAAATGAAGTGGCAAGAAGAAAGGGCCTTTAGGAGTCTTCCATGACCAATCCTTCGCACCGACGCTGCTTCATCGTCATGAGCGGGCGCTCGACCCGCGGTCACGCCACGCGCTTTTGCGGCTTTACCGACCCGCCGCTGTCGTCGGAAGG
>JAYVWD010000692.1:0-2355 GCA_043786345.1 Pseudomonadota bacterium | reverse complement strand
CGCGTCTCGCCCGAGCGCTGGCTCTTCGCCGCCGAGCTCGGCCTCGACGGGGCGCTCCGTCCCGTACGGGGGGTGGTCGCGTTTACGGTCGCCGCGATGGGCGCGGGCCTCGATGGGCTGGTGATCGCGCCGGGCAACGTCGCCGAGGTCGCCACGCTGGCGTCCCTCGCCGACGACGTCCGCGTCCAGGTGCGCGCCTTCGCCACGCTGGCCGAGGTCCTCGCCTGGATCTTCGGGGAGGCGCCGGAGGGGGAGGGGGCCGTCGAGCTCCACCGCCGCCCCCCTGCCGCGCTCGGGCCGCCGGGGCTACCGCTCAAGGTGGGGCCCGACTTCGACGACATGATCCTCTCGCCGGAGCTGGAGCTCGCGGCGGTGACGGCCGGCAGCGGGCTCCACAGCCTGCTGCTGCGCGGCCCGCCGGGCACCGGCAAGTCCATGCTGGCGGCGCGGCTCGCCAGCATCCTGCCGCCGCTGCGGCGGGCCGAGCACATCGAGGCGCTCCGGATCTACAGCGCCTGCGCCGAGCGGCTTCCCGACGCGCTGCTCGGCGGCCGGCCGCCGTTCCGCGCGCCGCATCACCAGGCGAGCGCGGCGGCCGTGCTCGGCACGCCGGAGCTCCCCGGCGAGCTCGCCCTCGCGCACGGCGGGCTGCTCTTCCTCGACGAGCTGCCCGAGTTCCGCCGCGACCTGCTCGAGTCCCTGCGCGAGCCCCTCGAAACGGGCGAGGTCCGCGTCTCGCGGGCCCGGCGCAAGATCGTCTGGAAGGCCAACGTGATCCTCGTCGCCGCGTGCAACAACTGCCCCTGCGGCTGGGCCGGCAGCCGGCGGAAGGTGTGCCCCTGCCCCGCGGGGCGCGGCTTCGCCTACCGGGCCCGGCTCTCCGGGCCGATCCTCGAGCGCATCGACCTCCACGTCAACATGCCGGAGCCGACGGAGGCCACGGCCGACCTCTTCCTCCAGCTCGAGCACCCCGTAGGCACGCGCCGGACCGCGGTCATGGCGGCGGCCGTCGTCGCGGCGCGCGCGGCCGCGGCCGCGCGCAACGCCCGCTTCGGCGTCCGCTACAACGCCCAGCTCGAGGCGCGGCACCTGGTTGCGGCCTCGGGCCTGCCGTCCGAGGACTTCGCGGCGCTCGTCAACGACGCCATCCCGAACACCGTCTCGAGCCGGTCCGTCCTGCGCTGCCTGCGCGTCGCCCGGACCCTGGCGGACGTGGCCGGCCGGGAGGCCCTGGCCCCGGCGGACTTGGGCCAAGCCTGGCGCTGGCAAAGCGAGAGCGCGGCGCGCGCGCGGGGCGAGGAGATGCCCCTTCATAACCCCCGGCCTTCGTGCTAGACCTGCTGAGATCCTGACCTTTTTCAGGATCGCTTTCGAGGACCTATCTCGTGGACCTCCTCCGCGTCGCGGGCGCCACCCTCAACCAGACCCCGCTCGACTTCGCCGGCAATGCCGCACGCATCGTCGCGCTGTTGCGCGAGGCCCGCGCCGCGGGCGTCGAGCTGCTCTGCCTGCCCGAGCTCTGCATCACCGGCTACGGCTGCGAGGACGCGTTCTTCTCGCTGAGCACGGCCAAGCGCGCCGAGGACGCCCTTCTGAAACTCCTCCCTGAGACCCGCGGGATCACCGTGGTGCTCGGGCTGCCGCACTTCCACAGCGGCGCCATGTACAACTGCGCCGCCGTCGTCCAGGACGGCCGCGTCCTCGGGCTCAACGCCAAGCGGATCCTGCCGCGCGAGGGCGTGCATTACGAGCCGCGCTGGTTCCGGCCGTGGCCGTTCGGCAAGCGCGTCGAGACCCGCCTCTGCGGGGCGATGGTCCCGCTCGGCGACCTGCGCTACCGCCTGGGTGAGGTCGGCGTCGCCATCGAGATCTGCGAGGAGGCCTGGGACAGCGTGCCGGCCTCGGCCGCCCATGCCGACGCCGTCGACCTGATTCTGAACCCGAGCGCCTCGCACTTCGCCCTCGGCAAATACGGCAAGCGCGAGCACCTGGTCGCCAACAGCAGCCGCTCGATGCAGGTGACCTACGTCTACTCCAACCTGGTCGGCTGCGAGGCCGGGCGCATCATTTACGACGGCGGCGTCCTGTTCGCCGAGGGCGGCGAGATCGTGGCGCGCGGCCCGCGCTTCGGCTTCGGCGACGGCACGCTTACCTGGCGCGACCTCAATCCGGAGCTGGCGAGCCTGAGTAAGCTCAAGGTGAAGCCCGTCCGCGACCCCGGCACCGATGCCTCGGTCCAGGTGACCCACGAGATCGCGGGCGAGGATCCCCGTGCCGTCGCCGCCGGCGGGCCGAAAGTTCCCGGCGCCCCGGCGCCCCGCCCGAAGGCCCTGCTCCGCCCGGGGCTCGACGCCT
>JAYVWD010000691.1:0-17105 GCA_043786345.1 Pseudomonadota bacterium | reverse complement strand
AGGAGCTCGGAAAACCCCAGGATCACGCCGAGCGGCGTGCGGATCTCGTGGCTCACGACCGAAAGAAAGTCGCTCTTCGCGCGGCTCGCGCGCTTCGCGGTCTCCAGCGCCTCCTCTAAGCGCCGCTCGGTGAGCTTCTGCTCGGTCACGTCCTGGATGAGGACGAGGATGCCCGTCACCTTCCCCGCCGCGTCCTTGAGCGGGATCTTGTCCGTGCGCATCCAGCCCTCGGCGTTGTCGTCGGGGTAGGGGCAGACGATGTTGCGCAGGGGCTCGCCGGTGCGCAGGACCTCGAGGTCCTCGGCATGGTACCGGGGGCTCTGCTGAAAGAGCTCGTCGGCGCGCTTGCCCTCGAGGTCGGCCGGCGTCCGGCCGATCCGGTGCGCCGCGGCGACGTTGACATGGACGATGCGGTTGTTGGTGTCCTTGAGCACGACGAACGCCGGCAGGGCGTCGAAGTAGGCGCGGGGGATCATGTCGGCGCCGGCGGCGATGTCGGGCGCGGCGACCGGGCGGCCGCGCCGCTTCCAGCAGAGCGCGCCGCCCGCCAGAAAGGCGGCGAGGTAACCCAGGTAACCGAGGATTTCGGTCGTCACGGCGGCTCCGGCCTCGAGAGTCCCCCCGGGCGGCTACCCGGGGCCACCCAGCGATACCACGGAAGCGCGTGTTTCGTCAGGTGGTTTGGCCTATCCGTTTGCCTCGGCGGGCCGGGGGGCGTAAATTGGAGGATCTAGGCTTAACGCACAAATACCCGTAGCTTTCATCGAGCGGAGCATACCGAGATGATCCTCAGCCGTCGTTTCTTGAGCGCGGCCGCTGTTTTGGCGGCCCTAGGCCTTGGCTCCGCCGGATGCGTCGAGACCCAGGACGTCGGGTCGGCTCCGGACGACGGCGTCGCCGCGGCCGCGCCCGAGGATGGCGATGCGGACGACGAAGCCACGGGCGACGACGCGACGACGTCGGCCGACGACGCCGACGCCGCCGACGACACCGAGGCGACGGCGAGCACCTTCATCGACCGCGGCATCGCGCACCGGGGCATGGGCAAGTACGACGAGGCGATCGGGGACTACACCAAGGCCGTCGCGCTCGATCCCGCCAACAGCAACGCCTTTTACAACCGCGCCATCGCGAAGAAGGCGAAGGGCGACGTGCGCGGCGCCGTGGAAGACTATTCGAAGACGATCGAGCTCAATCCGCAGGATTCCGACGCGTACTTCAACCGCGCGAGCATTTATCAGTATGATCTGAACGACAACGAGAAGGCGATCGCCGACTATTCGCGCTCGATCGCGATCAAGCCGAGCGCCGACGCGTTCACGTATCGCGGCGTCTGCCGGTTCGCCAAGCGCGACTACCAGGGTGCGATCGCCGACCATTCGAAGGCGATCGAGCTCAACCCGGAGTATGCCGTCGCGTACAACCACCGGGGCATCGCGCGCAACGCCGCGGGCGACGCCAAGGGCTCCAAGTCCGACTACGCCCGCGCGTTGGACCTCGCGAATGGCCAGCTCGACAAGGCGAAGTAACCGGACTTGGCTCATGTTTCCGGGCATTCTTGGTAAAAGGGCGGTTCAACCGAAGCGGGATTTCGGCCGAAGACCAAGGCTGGGAGGACCCCGGCCCCATGCCTTTCAAAGAAGACGCCAAGCTTTTGTTCGAAGCCGCGAAGATCGCCGCCAGGGCGCAAGCTCTGCGCGGCCCGCGCCGCCTCCAGGGCCTCGTCGTCGCGGGCATCGTGCCGGCGATCGATCTGGCCTTCGAAAGCGGGCCGCTGTCGCTGCTGAGCATGTGTTTTAATGAATTTTGTAATTTCTGCCTGATCGAAGGGTTGGCGGCGGCCGCGCCGGGCCTTGCGGCGGCCGCGCCGGGCCTTGCGGCGGCCTCGCAGGCTAAGGCGGCTGCGCCGCGGGCTAAGGCGGCTGCGCCGCGGGCTACGGCGGCCGAGACCGCAATCTCGACGAAGGCGGCGGCGCCCCCATCGACGGATCCGTCGGGATCCTTGGTGACCCTCGACTGGCACGGCGGCACGCAGTTTCTGCTGTGCGTCGCGGCGCCGCCCGAGGCGGCGCTGCTGCTTTGCCGGGCGTTCGCCGAGCGCCGCTCGGAGTTCGCCCGGGTGCACCGATGGCCGGGCCGCCTCGTGCTCGGCGTCACCGCGGGCGAGCTCGTCTTCGCCAGCGGCGGGCCCGACGGCCAACGCGCGCTGCGCGCCTTCGGCGACCCGACGGCCCGCGCGTGCAAGCTCGCGCATCACGGCGAGCGCCTGGCGGCCGGCGACCCGGGCATCGCCGACTTCGTCGTCTGCGGGCCGGAGCTCGAGGAGCTGCTGATGGGCGACCTGGCCGCGGACGAGGATGCGCGGGTGAGGGTCACGTGCGCCACGGCCTGACCCTCGCCGCCGCCCTGAGCCTCGCGTCGCCAGCGTGGGGCGCCGGTGCGCCCGGGTCGTCCAGGATGACGCCGCCCGCGCCGAACCTGCCCTTGCACCAGCTCCTGTCCCCGCTCGGCATCCGCTGGGGCGCGTCGCCGCAGGAGGCGCAGTTTCAGCTGATCCGCGGCGGCTTCAAGTACACCGGGCCCACCGAGCTCAGCGGCAACCCGGACCACTTCCTGCACGAGCAGCGCTACGAAGGCAACATGGTCGGGCAGCACTCCGACCACATCGCGCCGCTCTTCTTCGGCGGCCGCTTCTTCTCGATCGCGGTGAGCTATTCGCCGACGCCCGACCGCCCCGCCTCGCTGATCTGGAAACAGCTCGTCGAGACGCTGACGGCGCAGTACGGCAAGCCCGCCATCCTGAGCAAACCGGACCAGATCGTGTCAGCGGGCGCGGTGCTCAAGATCCTGCCCGAAGGCGAGCTCAAGAGCCAGCTCCTCACCATGTATGCCTCGGCGGACCAGAACCGGGCACTCGGCCGGTTCATGCTCCAGGACCTGGAGATCCGCGTCGGCTCGTGGGTGCCCGAAGCGGTGTGGACGTTCGCGAACAACGCCTCCGTCAAGGCCGTCATGCGCGCCGGCTACCCCAACCAGTACGGGCTGACCGCGCTCAAGCCGGCGGTCGTCTTCGCGAACTACGATCTCATGAAGTGAAAACGGAAAAACCCCGGGGCACTCGCGTGTCCCGGGGATCCGTTCTTCCAACCCAAGCTCGAGACTTTCGCCCCGAGGCCGGGCTGCTTCGTGTTTGGACTTTGGGCCGCCCGAAAGCTTCCCAAATCCGGTCTCCCCACTAATCACCAGTATCCTCCGGATCGGCCGTTTCGGCCGGCGCCTTTACCCCCGCGAAAAAGCGCCGTCTTTTGCGCCCTTTCGCGCCTTTCCTAAAGTCGTTCCCGGGAAAGTCGCGGGACCCCGGCCGCTCCTGTAAAATGGGGGAAGAGGCCAAAGCCGCCGCCGATGCACAAATCCCACCAGCTCGAGCTCTTTCCGCGCCCCTTGATCTTCAAGTGGCTGCTGATGGCGTTCGTCGCCGGAAACATCAACGCCGGCGGTTACCTCGCCTGCCATCGCTTCGTCACGCACGTGACCGGCTTCGCGACCCTGTTCGGGATCGAGGTCGGGAGCGGCAACTGGGCGACGGCGCTCGGGATCCTGAGCGTGCCGTTCTACTTCCTGATCGGCGTGATGGTCAGCGCCTATTTCACCGACCGCGAGATCGCCCGCGGCGGCCTGCCGCGCTACGGCATCGTGATGAAGCTCATCGCGCTCCTGCTGGCCGCGGCGACGGTCGGCGGCTGCCTGAACGTCTTCGGCAAATTCGGCAAGCCCTTCGACATGGATAGCGACTACTTCCTGCTCGTCCTGCTCTGCGGCGCGAGCGGGCTGCAGAACGCGGCGATCACCACCGCCTCGGGCGGCCTGATGCGGTCGACGCACCTGACCGGCGCGACGACCGACATCGGCATCGGCCTCGTGCGCTCGTTGTTCGGCCACCGCGACCCGGCGCTGCGGCGGCGCGACCTCTACCGTGGGACGCTGCGTTTCGGCTGCATCGCGGCCTTCGCGGTCGGCGGGATCTTCGGGGCCATACTCTTCGACCAGGTTGAGTACCTGGGCTTCCTCCTGCCCCTTGGCGTCTCGCTCTACGTCGGCAAGCTCGGGGTCCGCACCGTGGCCGCCGAGGTGGCGGCGGCGGCCGCGGCCGCCGCCATGCCCCCGACGCCCGCCGCGGAGGTGAGCGATGCGCCGCACGCCTCTTGACCTGCTCGTCGCGCTCGCGGCGCTGGCCGCGCTCGCCTCGGGGCGCGCGCTTTTTGCGCAGGCCAACGACGTCTTCTCGAACGAGGGCGGCAACCTGCCCCCGATGAACGGCAACGGCGGCAACGGCGGCGGCGGCGACACCGGGCTGTTCGGGGACGACGGCAAGGGGGACCCGAAGGACGACCCGTTCGCGAACGGCAGCGGCGAGAAAGAAGCCGAGATGCTGGACCCGTTCAGCAACGCGGCTCCGAAGAACGAGAACTCCGCCAAGGGCAAGAAGGCCCCGAAAGCGGGCGAAAAGCCGAAGAACGCCGCGCCCGGAAACGGCGTCGACGCGGTGCCGATCAACGGCCTGCCGGCGGATCCGACCTACGACGTCCCGCAAAATGCCGTGCCGAAGAACGCCGCGCCGAAGAACGCCGCCCCGAAGAATGCCGCGCCGAAAAACGCCGCGCCGGGCAACGGCGCCCCGAAGAATGCCGCGCCGAAAAACGCCGCGCCGAAAAATGCCGCGCCGGCCGAAGCCGCCCCCAAGAACGAGGCGAAGGCGCCCGCCAAACCCGAGGAGGCGCCGTGGGAGCCGATCCGGCCCCGCCCGGTGATCCCGCGTGCCAAGCAGCCGTTCTCGCGCATCGGCGAGGACGCCCTCAAGGCGACCGCCACCAAGCCGCACGCCGGGATCCTCGGCCTGGCCTGGGGCAAGACGCCTGCCGAGGCGCGGGCGATCCTCGGCCCGAAGCTCAGATTCATCGAGGAAAAGCCCGCCCACGAGGAGGTCTACCACACGCTCGACCAGCGCTACGAAGGCGACTTCGCCGGGCTGCCGACGGCCGACATCTTCCTGCGCTTCTACAAGGGCAAGTTCTTCTACATGATGGTGACGCTGGCGACCCGGGACGCCGGCTCCGCCACCAGGGTCTTCGAGGATTCGCGCGCGAAGATGCGCGCCGCCTACGGCCCCGGCCGCGGCTACAAAGCGCCGATCCGCCTCGCGAGCAGGAAGGCGATTCTCGAGCACCTGCCGCTCGACGAGCAGACGAAGAAGAACGGGCTGCCGATGCTCTGGAACGAGGCGAAGGAGCAGAACCCGATGGCGACGTTCCGCCTGCGCGACCTCTACATCCGCTCGCACTTCTGGGATCCGTTCGAGGGCTGGCGCTTCCCGAACGGCGTGGTCATCCAGACCTTCGTCTTCGAGCAGTTCTACAAGGACCACGTCGGCGGCACGCTGAAGCCGCTCTGGATCTTCTGTAAAAAAGACGTCTTCGACCTCTGGAAGCGCGAGATCGTCGCCGCCACGATCGTCGAGCCGCGGGACTTCTGAGGCGGCGCCGCGGGGCGCCGCCGCGCCCGGATCACTTGCCGTTGAGGTTTTGCTCGACGAAGTCCCAGTTCACCACGTTCCACATCGCATCGACGAACTTGGCGCGCGCGTTGCGGTAGTCGATGTAATAGGCGTGCTCCCACACGTCGACGGTCCACAGCGGCTTGACGCCCTTGGTCATGGGGTTGCCGGCGTTCGACGAGCCCTCGATGGCGAGGGTGCCGTCGTTCTTGCGGACGAGCCAGGCCCACGCCGAGCCGAACAGGCCGACGGCCTCGGCGCCGAACTTCTCTTTGAACTGCGCGAAGGAGCCGAAGTCCTTGGTGATCTGCGCCGCGATGTTGCCCCTGGGCTCGCCGCCGCCCTTGGGGCTCAGGCCGCTCCAGAAGAAGGTGTGGTTCCACACCTGCGCAGCGTTGTTGAAGATCTTGCCGTCGCTCTGAGTGATGATCTCCTCGAGGGACATCTTCTCGAACTTCGTGCCGGGGACGAGGTTATTGAGATTGGTAACGTAGGTCTGGTGGTGCTTCCCGTAATGGAACTCGAGCGTTTCCATCGACATGTGCGGCTTGAGCGCGTCCATCGCGAACGGCAGGGGCGGAAGCTGGAACGACATTATGCGACTCCTACGTGAGACCATGAACAATTCGCCAAAGGCTCCGGAACTTTACCTCATGAGCGAAGCGGCGCCAGCGCAATTCTGGCGGCATACTCAACACCTGGATTTCATAAGTGAATCCCTTAGCCCGGCGCGTCGGCCGCCCCGTCGTTTTTCGGGCCGCCCTTGATGAGCCGGAGCTTCGGCGCGGGCTTGTCGCCAGCGGCGAGCAGCGACTCCAGCAGCGCGGCGTCCTGCAGTGCCGCGGCCTCGGTCTTCTCCCGCTCGTCGCGGGCCTTCTTGTCAGCGAGCCGCTGCTTGTGGGCGTCCTTGGCCTTGTCGTAAGCCGCCCGGCGCTGCTCCTTCAGGCGGAGCTTGCGCTCGATCCCGGCGGGCGAGGTCTTTTGCTCGAGCTTGTAAGCTTTGTTGCGCTCCTTCGCCTTTTGATAGGCGGCCTGGCGCGCCTCCTTCGCCCGCTCCTTCAACGTCTTTTTCTTCTCGGTATCCATCGGGGTCTCCTTGCGCCGTGGCCGCCATAGTCTACCAAGCCCGCCTTCCTTGCCAAGCGACATGGCGCGGTGCTACGCTCCCCACCTTATCCGTTCGGATATGAACCTTCTGGGAGTGACGGATCACCATGGCGTCTGGCGGCAAGTTTCCGGACATCAAGTGGGAAGATGATGACAGCGCCTTCGACGCGGACGCCGAAAAGGTGCGCTCCAGCGAGGCCGTCGAGTACGAGGAAATGCTCGACGGCGCCGAGACGACCCGGCCGCGCATCCGGCTCGGCGAGAAGGTCAAAGGGGTCATCTCCCAGATCCACGCCGAAGGGAACGACGTCCTCGTCGACCTGGGCTCCGGCAAAACCTCCGGCATCATCGAGAAGATCGAGCTGACCGACCCGGAAACCGGCGTGATCAAGGCCAAAGTCGGCGACGAGATCGAGGCCTTCGTGGTCTCGAAGCGCGGCGACGAGGTCCTGCTGAGCTACCGCATGACGCAGGCCCTCAAGACGGTCGAGGACCTCGAGTTGGCGCACCGGATGAAGCGCCCCGTCAAGGGCCGCGTCACCAAGGTCGTCAAGGGCGGCCTCGAGGTCACCATCCTCGGCAAGACGGCGTTCTGCCCCGCGTCCCAGATCGACACGCGCTTCGTCGCCGAGCCGGGCGAGTTCATGGGCCAGGAGCTCGAGTTCCTTCTCGAAAAGGTCGAGGAAAAGGGCCGCAACATCGTCGTGTCGCGCGCCGCGCTCATGAAGCTCCAGGCCGAGCAGAAGATGACGGAGCTGGTCGCGAACCTTAAGCCCGACCAGGTTTTCGACGGGGTCGTGCGCGAAGTCCGCGACTTCGGCGCCTTCGTCGACATCGGCGGCGTGGACGGCATGGTCCACATCTCGGAGCTGAGCTACGCGCGCGTCGCCAAGGCCTCCGACGCCGTCTCCAAGGGCGACAAGGTCAAGGTCAAGCTCCTCAAGGTCGAGCGCGACGACCGCGGCCGCCCGAAGATCTCGCTCAGCATGAAGGCGGCCTCTCAGGACCCCTGGGACGAGATCCACAAGCACGTCGAAGGCGGCGCCACCTACACGGGCCGCGTCATGAACCTGATGGCGTTCGGCGCCTTCATCGAGCTCAAGCCGGGCATCGAGGGTCTGCTCCACGTGAGCGAGATGTCGTGGCTGAAACGCGTGCACCACCCGAGCGACGTCGTGAAAATCGGCGACGCGGTCACCGTCACGATCAAGGAAATCGACGCCTCCACCCGCCGGATCTCGCTGTCGATGAAGTCGATCGAGGACGATCCCTGGTTCGACGTCTCCCAAAAAGTTAAAATCGGCCAGTCCGCCACCGGCCGCGTCGAGCGCCTGAAGCCCTTCGGCGCGATCATCGAGTTCTCGCCCGGTTTGACCGGCCTGCTGCCGATCTCCGTCATCCGCAAGAAGTTCGGCGAAAGCTACCGGAAGCAATGCATCCCGGGCTCGGAGATCGAGACCAGGGTCGTCGACGTCGACGCCCGGGAGCGCAAAATCCTGCTGTCCCTGCCTGGCCTGGACGAGGACGAGAACCTCGACGCCGACTACCAGGAATATGTGAAGTCCGAGAAGGAGGCGCGCGTCGCCGAGACCGCCAAGGCGCAGGTCCCGGCGGGCGGCGGCGAGCGGGTCGGCAGCTTCGGCGCGCTCCTCGGCGCCAAGTTGAATCAGCCTAAGCGCCGCTGACGGATGGGCGGACCGCTGCGCATCTCCCTCGTCGTGCCGGAGCCCAGCCTGATCCTGCTGGTCGCGCCGTCGGGCGCGGGCAAATCGACGCTCGCGCGGCGGCTTTTCGCCCCCTACGAGGTCGTCTCGTCCGACCAGTGCCGCACCGCGGTCAGCAACGACCCGACGAACCAGGCGGCCTCGGAGGACGCCTTTCGGCTGGTGCACCTCATCGCGCGCCTGCGCCTGCGCCGCGGTCTGCTCACCGTCGTCGACGCGACGAACGTGGCGAGCGCCGGCCGCCGGCCCCTGCGGAAGCTCGCGCAGGAGCTCGGCGTGCCCTTCGGCGCGATCGTCCTCGATCTGCCGGAGGACGAGCTGCGCGCGCGCAACGCCAGCCGCACCGGCCGCCTGGCCGTGCCGGACCGCGTCGTGACGCTGCAGCTCGAGGACTTCGCGAGCGCGTTCAAGCGCTTCCGCTTCGAGGGGATGAGCTTCGTGCACGTGCTGAAATCGCAGGACGAGATGGACCGGTGCGAGATCGACCGGGTGCCGTTCAGTGCGCCAGATCCACCCGCTGCAGCCGCACCTGACGCACCGTCTTCTCCCCGGGCGCGGCGTCGAACCTGATGCGCTGGGTCTTGCAACCCGGCGCCCCGACCTCGAGCACGAGCTGCCCGCGTCCACGTTGGTCTCGTCGCCCGTGCTGCCGACGACGATTCCCGCCACCGCGGTCATCGCTTAGCGGGTTGAACAGCCCCGCCCGGCGCCATAGTGGCGCTATTCTGTTCAGTGCGGCGATTCTCGGCACGGTCCCGCAGACCTTTAGAGGCGCCTATATCGGCACCGGCGACGGCCACCTCGCCTACCAACTCCAGGTCACCGTCCACAAGCCGTCCTGGCTCCTGAAAATTCTGAAAAACTGTCATCCACTTCCCTGTTGCGACGGCATCGACGTGACGGTCCTCCAGGCCTGGTTCGGCGAGTCGGTCGGCACGCACGACTACGTCAGCCTGAAGGTGCTCGACGTCGCGCACTGCAACGTCCTCGAGCAGCACACGTACCCGGGCAGCGCCACGAGCCATGCGAGCACCTACGTCACCGCCGATTGCGCCCCGCAGGTCGAGCAGCTCCTCGCGCTCGAGGGCGCCGGGAAAGCGAGCCCGCTGCTGACCGCGTTCGAATACCAATTCAACAAAGACGAGGTGACCGGCCAGATCTACTCGACCTCGGGCAGCTGCGAAACGCTCGAGCTGCGCACCGTCACCCGCGATTCCGCGCTCGCCTCGCCGGTGTTCAACGGGATCGGCTTCTTCTTTCAGAGCGGCGACCTGACCCAGGGCCCGGCGGCGGGCCGCTTCATCGCGAGGGACCGCCTTCACGCCGTCGGCCACGTGACGCTCGCGGACGGCGCCCCGGCGACCGTGCACCGGTTCCTCGCCCGCGGCATGTGCATGGGCCAGGGCGGCAACGGCGACTCGATCTACCACCGCAACTTCACCTTCCGCCCCTTCGCTCAGTACCGCGTCGCGGCCGCCAACGACAGCAGCTACTACAATATCTGGGACGACGTGGCGGCGGACTACCGCCTCGGCCTCTCGAAGTACCCGTCGACGGCCTGGACCAAGTCGTTCGACCGGCAGGACGAGCTGCTCCAGAAGTAGACGCGCCGATCAGTGGCCGTCGAAGTCGACGAGCCACTTCGGGTCGTAGCGCAGCAGGCGCTCGGCCCCTTTGAGCTCCGGAAGATTGACGATGAACCCGCAGCCGACGACCAGGCCGCCGAGCCGCTCGACGAGCTGCGCCGTCGCGTTCGCGGTCCCGCCGGTGGCGAGGAGGTCGTCGATGATCAGACAGCGCTCGCCCTTCTTGATGGCGTCGCTGTGGATCTGGATGCAGTCGGTGCCGTACTCGAGGTGGTAGGTGACCTCCTCGACCGTCCCGGGCAGCTTGCCGCGCTTGCGCGCCATGATCAGGCCGGCGTTGAGGCGGGGCGCGAGGCCGCCGCCGAGGATGAACCCGCGCGACTCGATCGCGACGACCTGCTCGATGCGCTCGTGGGCATAGAGCTCGGCCAGGAGGTCGAAGGTCTTCTTGAGGCCGGCCGCATCCTTGAACAGGGTCGACACGTCCCGGAACAAGATTCCCGGCTTCGGAAAGTTCGGGATCGTGCGGATCAGGCCCTTGATGTCGGCCCGCTGGACGGTCGCTGCGGTCATCGTTTCTTGTCTCCCAAAAAGCGCCGGAAGCTTAAGGCCTTCGGCCTTGGCGCGCCAGGGCTAATTTTGCGCTTCTGCGCACCGCCGTGGCCCGGTTACAATCCGGCCTGAATTATCCCCGATATAGCACACGGTAACAGGGCGGAGAACGAGCGATGACCAAAGGATTCATGTATTCGGTACTGGCGGCGGGTTGGGTTCTCGCCTCGGGCGCTTACGCGGAAGATACGAAGCCGGCCGCGGCCCCTGCCGCGACCACGACGGCTCCCGCGGACGCCAAGAAGAACGAGCCCAAGAAGGACGAGCCCAAGAAGGAGGCCGCGAAGAAGGAGGAGCCCAAGAAAGAAGAGCCAAAGATCGTCGAGTCCAAGAAGGACGCCGGCGGCCCGACGGTCGAAGTGAAGACCAGCGAAGGCTCGTTCAAGATCCAGCTCGACGAGAAGGCGGCCCCCGAGTCCGTCAAGAACTTCGTGCAGTACGTGAACGAGAAGTTCTACGACGGCACCGTGTTCCACCGCGTCATCAGCAAATTCATGATCCAGGGCGGCGGCTTCGCCTCGGAGGGCGGCAAGCTCAATGAAAAGAAGACGCGCGCGGCGATCCCGAACGAGGGGAAAAACGGCCTGAAAAACGAGCGCGGCACCATCGCGATGGCGCGCACGTCCGACCCCAACAGCGCGACGGCCCAGTTTTTCGTCAACCTGGTCAACAACGACCGCCTCAACTACCCGCAGCCGGACGGCTTCGGCTACGCGGTTTTCGGCAAGGTCGTCGAGGGTATGGACGTCGTCGACAAGATCGCCGGCGCCAAGACCACGATGAAGAGCGGCATGGGCGACGTCCCCGAGAAGGACATCGTCATCCAGAGCATCACCCTGGTGAAGACCGCCAGCTAAAGGCCCCGCACGGATCCTGAGATTTCATGAAGTTATAGAAATTCTATGGGCTTCTATTAGAAATATGTTATGAAGTCCTCGCATTTTAATAGAATGACGAGGGCCCAAGGATGCGCAAGCAGCTGATGACCTTGTTCTTTTTCGCCGCCGCGGCCCAGGCCGCGGCGAGCGAGCCCGACCTCGCGGCCCGCGGCCGCCGCGTCGCGGACCTCCTGGGCGACGGGAATCTCAGGCTCTCCGACGCCGAGCGCCAGGAGCTGGCCGGTATCGAGGCCGCCGCCCTCGCGATCCTCGAGAACCGCCAGGACGCGAACCCGACGGCCTGCTTCAAGGAAGCGTACCGCCGGCTGCCCCGCGACAAGGCGCTGGCGCTCTGCGCCGGCGGCGGCGGGGCGGAGACGGCCCAGTGCTACGGCGCGGCCCACAAATGGCTCGGCATGGACCAGGGCGTGCGCCTGTGCGCGCACCGCGGCTCGCTGCGGACCGCGAGCTGCTTCGACCTGGCCTTCAAGAAGCTCGGGGCCGAGGAGGCGATCGCGCTCTGCGAGCTCCGCGGCACCGAGGCGACCGCGGTCTGCTTCCAGGTGGCCAGCAAGCGCCTGGAGAACGCCGAGGCCATCGCCCTGTGCGGCCGGGCCGGGTCCGAGCGGAGCTACGAGTGCTACGACGAGACCGCGCGCAAGCTCGGGCCCGAGGAGGCCCTCCGCCTCTGCCGCAGCGAGCGCGCGCTGAGCGCCAAATAGGGCCGGGCCTTGCGGCTCAGGCCTTTACCATCGGCCGGATCGCCTTTGCGTTCTTCATCTTGTCGTCGGAGTAGGCCTCGAGGAAGCGGGCCTCGACGCCGGCGGCCGCCATCACCGTCTTCACGACGTCCTTCGCCATGAACGGCCGGTCGTTGTCGCCCTGATAGTTCAGGTCCTTCGGGGCGTACGAGCCGTTGCCGTTCGCTTCCGTCCCGTCCACGCCGCTCGGCGTGAACGTGTATTCCACGGGCGTGTACTTGATGGCGTTCGGGTCCTGCGTCTCGACGGTCGTGAAGTCGACCTTGGCGCCCATCTGGCGCAGGTCCTCGTTCTTGCCGACCCAGGCGCCGCCGCGGACGCCTTTGCCGAACAGGATGTAGTTGTTGTTGAACTGGTAGTGCCCGCAGCCGAACGCCGTGCCGCCGCCGGCCGAGCCGGGCGCTTCGTTGCCGAAGAAGTTGGACGGCCGCGAGAACTCCGTGCCGACGACGACGGTCGTCACGTCGAACATCGTCTTGCCGCTGTCGCCGTACTTCGTCGCCTTGAGCTTGTCGATGAAGGCGCCGATCGCCGCCATGGCCTTGGTCACGTTGAGGTGGTGGCGCTGGGTGTTCGCCGTGCCGGCGAAGCTCGCATCGAGGTGGTAGACGCCGCGGTGCGCGTCGAAGAGGCCGAAGCCGTCGACCTTGTTCTTGCCGTTGGGGGAGCCGAGGCAGAGCGTCACGACGCGGGTCAAGCCGGCCTGGATCAGGGTCAGCGCGGTCTTGAACTGCACGTCCAGGTCGAGCGAGGCGTCGACGGCGGCGAGCTCGCTCTTCAGGCCGAGCAGCATCTCGCGGACCTTCGGCGCCTGCGTCATCGCGCCGACGTAGCTCTGGAAGACCTTGCGGTGGACCTCGCCGAGCGTCGGCACCCGGGCCAGGGCGTCGGCGAGCTCGCGGGCCTTGGCGAAGCGCTGGGCCGCCGTCTCGGCCGACATCTCCTCGGCGTTGGCGACGATGTAGCCCAGGCTCTCGGCGTCGAGCTTGACCGGGATCTTCGCGACGTTGGACCCGCCGGTGACGTAGGTGGCGTTCTCGAAGACCAGGTTGTCGAGGAGCTTCGCGCCGTGCTTCTGCTGGAGCATCGTCGCGACGACGCCCGACACGTGCGGCATGTCGCCGCTGTTCGACCCGCAGAAGATCTCGCCCGACGCGTTGTTGAGGCCGTGGAAGTCGCCGACCATGTGGATACCGCGCACGACCGCCAGGTCGTCGGCATGCGGCAGCAGCGCTTGGCCCGCGAAGCCCAGGATGAAGTCGGCGCCGAGCGTCGTCCTGCCCTTTTTGAACGACGAGCTCAGGTCGTCGAAATAGGGGAGCAGCAGGAACTTGCCGTTGAGGACGCCCTTCCGCATCGGGCCTTCCTTGACGATCTTCGCGTAGTCCTCCGGCGAGAACGCCGCGTCGGTGATCTTGAGGGGCACGCAGAAGTTCGGGTCGGTGAGCGGCAGCGCGTCGACGTTCCGGCCGTCGGTGGCGGTCATCCACTGGATGCCGCCGCGCAGCTCGACGAAGATCATGAAGTGATCTTCGGCCGGGGTCGTCTCGGCGCGCGCGAACTCGGCGAAGGAGGTGAAGCCGGCCCCGAAGGCGAGCCCGGTCCCGGCCAGCGTCATGCCGCCTTTGGCGGCGCCGGCGACGAAGTCCCGGCGACTCTGCTTGTTGTCCGTCATCTTAGGCTTTTCCCCGCGGTAATTTAGGTGCCCGAGTTGCTGGTGGGATTCGTCTGGGGCGGGGCCTCGAGGTAGAAGCCGCCGCTCATCAGGATCGTGTACACGACCGCCTTCCACGCCGCCTGCTCGCTCGCCGGGGACACCGGGCCGCCGGCCCGCAGCGTCGGCAGAAAGACGTCGGTCACGAGGAAGTCCGCCGCGTGCTGCGTGCCGTTCGGCATCATCAGCGTGTTGTCGACGGCCAGCAGCATGAACTCGCCGACGTCCTGCGCGTTGTGCATCAGGCGCTTTTTCCACTCCTTGGGGAGCGCGTTGACGTCCACCGCGCCGGCCGCGAGCGAGCCGATCCGCACGCCGTCCTTCACGTCGCACCAGTCCTTGGTGTCGTCCTTGAAGCAGCCGGCGGCGTCCTCGTCGGACAGCCCGAGGCCGTCGAAGCTGTGCTCCTTGCCGGCGGCCTCGTCGGCCTGCTCGGTCTCGACGAGCCTCTGGCTGAGCCAGCCCGAGAGGTTGTCGACGGCGAGCGCGAACAGCTCGTTCGGCTGGTCGACCAGGGATTTGCTGCTCAAGACCTGGGTGCCGCCGAGCATCGAGTAGATGCTCTGGAGGTACTTCCACCGGTCTTTTTCGCTGATCGGAATCCCCCAGGCCTGCACGATCGTCCCCTCGATGGCCTCGGGGCTCTTGATCCAGGTGGGACGCGTGACGGTCGGGCCCGTCAGCGTGGCCTTCGCCTCGGCGCCGCGGCCGGTGGTGCGACAGCCGAAGGCGGCCAGGGCCAAGGCGAGGGGGAGCAGGAGTTTTGGGAGCGGGGGCATTTTCATCATCGTTCCTTGAAGTCCGGCCTTACAAGCTGCTCGTGCTGAGCTGCTCGAGGAGCTGGGCGTAGCTCCAGGTGCTCAAGTTCGCTTCGTTCTTCGTGACCCAGTCGGCGCCGAGCGCGGGCGCGACGCGGCCGACGAGCCAATGGGCGAAGCACACCGACGTCGGCTTTCCGCCGCACGACGCGCCGCTGTGGCGGTCGCTCGCGAGGTTCTTGAGGACGACGTCGAGCGGCGCCTCGGGGCGGGCGATCTGCGCGAGCGTCGCCGGGAGGGCGGCCGCGGCGTTGTTGCTCGACGACTCGCCGCCCTTGGCGAAGTTGGCGAGGCGCGCCGCGAAGACCGCGGTCAGCTCGGCGCTCCCCCGGATGGACGCGACGATCTGGTCGCGGCTCATCGCCAGGATCCCCGCGGCCTCGTCCTTCTTGAGCGTACGGCCGTAGCAGATCTGGAAGACGCGGCTCATGACCTGGAGCTTCCGGATCCGCGCGTGCCGGGACCCGGCGCCGTCCGCGGCGAGCGGGTCGTCCTGGGCCGCGGCCGGCATGGCCGCGAGGCCGCCGCCGAGCGCCAGGCCCGCAATAAACAAAAATTTATTTAGTGGCAGGAGCTTCATGGTTCGACCTCTTTCAGTTGGGAGCGCCGCCGACCGCGTGCGCGGCGCCCATCGACGACGCCGTCGGCGCCGCGCCCTGGCAGGCTTTGCCGGCGAACTCGGCCGGGATCTTGCCGTCCTTGGCGAGCTGGTCGCGCGTGCGCCCGAGCCAGCACCAGAGCTTGCCGCGCGTCTCGGGGTCGAGGCCCCCGCCGGGCGGCATCTTCTCGAGCTTGGTCTTGCAGAAGAGCTTGTGCCAGAGGTTGCCGCGCGCCTTCGGCGAGTCGTCGACCCCCTGGTTCAGGAAGTAGGAATCCACCGAGAACTTGCCCTCGGCGTCGAAGAACCCGTCGCTGTGGCAGTCGACGCATTTGCCTTCCATGAGCTTGACCGCGCTCGCCTGGAAGTCGTCCGGCGGCACGTCCGGGCACTGGAACCCGGTGTCCGGCACGACCTTCTCGAACTCGGCCTCGCCCTTGCCGAAGTATGCCTGGCCGCGCTTCGTCTCGGTCAGCAGGTACTTGAGCAGCCGCGTCATCGACGCCTTGTCGTCCGGCCCCTTGAAGGCTTGGAGCGCACCCTTGCGCTCGTCCTCGAAGAGCGGGAAGTCGCGGCCCACGAGCGCCGCCCAGGTGCCCTCGACGACGCATTTGTTGACGGCGGGGTAGGTGGGCAGGACGTTCGCCAGGCCCTCCATCCCGAAGCGCCCGCCGGCGTGCTCGAAGAACTTCTGGCCGTCGTAGATGCCGCCGGGCCGGTTGAAGCCCGCGCCCTCCATGTTGAGGTACTGCGGCCAGCTGCCGAAGCCGCCGAAGCCGCCGGTCTGGTCGTAGGGCGTGCCGAAGCTCAGCAAGCCGAAGTAGTTCGCGATCGGCTGCACCTTCGCGTGGCAGTTGAAGCAGTTCTGCGAGCCCTTCGCGTGGCTGTCGTCGTCGGCGAAGAACGGTTTGAGCGCTGCCGGCACGTCCTGGACGGGCGCGCCCTGGAAGTTCGCGGCGTCCGGGTTGATCTCGGAGCAGAAGTAGCTGAAGTACACGGCCCGCGCCCGGTGCAGGTGCCGGTTCTTGGCCTTCGAGGTGTGGCGCGACAGCCAATACGGACTCGCGTGCAGGCCCTGGAGCTCCGTCGGCATGCGGATCTTGAGGAAGAGCGGCCCGTCGGCCGCCGCCATCGCCTGCGCCATGTTGGGCGCCGCGGCCGCCGCCGCGGACGGCAGGATCGTCGGCTGGTCGGGCAGGCCGACGGTCGGCGGGAAGTCGATCGGCGCCGGGACGAGGCCGGTGTTGAACCCGCCGGCGCCGCCGAACCCGCTGCCTCCGCCGGCCTTCGGCTTCACGTATGCGACCGGGTCGAGGGGACGGAACAGGCACTGCTGATTGCCCTGTGTGCCGAGCTCTTGAAGCAACTCCGGCTTGCCGTCCCTCTTCACGAGCTCGATCTTGAGGTCCTTGACCGGCAGCGCGCCCTCGGGCGTCTGGCCGAAGTCGGGGAGCATCGCCTGCTTGATCAGGTCCATCATCAGCTGCTCGCCGGCCGGGACCATCATCAGGCTTTTTTGCCGCTCCTCCGGGCTCAAGGCCTCGAGCGCGACGAAGAAGGCCTTCACTTTGTCTTGCGGATTCGGCGGCGGCGGCGCCGGCTGGCCGGGCTGCGGCGGTGGCTGCTGCTGAAACTGGCCGCCGTCGTCGTTGGGGAGGCCGAATTTGAGGGAGTTCGCGCACTGCTTGGCGGCGAGCTCCGAGGGGGTGGGCGGCGGCGGCGTCACCGGCACCACGGGCGGCGCGGCGCTGGCCGT
>JAYVWD010000690.1:0-2773 GCA_043786345.1 Pseudomonadota bacterium | reverse complement strand
CGGAAGCGGACGACCAGCCAGTCGCCGTCGAGGATGCCGGCGTTGACCATCGACTGGCCGGCGGCGCGGACGGCGAAGAGCTCCTCGGCCTTGGGCTGGGGCTTGGGCAGGAGGGCGATCGACATGCGGAGCGTGCCGACGTGGTCCTCGACCGCCTCGACGGGGTTGCCCGCGGGCACCTGGCCGAGGCAGGGGATGACATAAGTGTTGGGGTCGTCGGTGTAGGCCATCATGCGCAGCGACCGCGCCTGGGGCGTCAGATGGTAGGTGCGGGCCTGCTGGCGCTCGTTCTCGTACAGGTAGCCCTTCTTGCGGAGGGCCGCGAGGACGTCCTGGGCGGAGCCGATGGCCTTATAGCCCATGTGAACGCAGATTTCCCGGAGCGTTGGCGGCACGCCCGAGCTTTCGATCGAGTCCCTGATGTACTCGAGCGCTTTGGTTTGCGTATCGGTGAGCTTCGTCATAAGTCTCGCGGTCGAGGCTTTTTGTCCTGCCGGCCTGAAGATAACCCCGGATGCTTGGAATTTCAAGATGTTGGTAGCGAGCAAACGCTATTTCGGCCGGGCGGAGAGCGGCGCGCGGGCTTCACCATGCCGAGCCGGCGGCGAGTTACCGGGGCCGAGCCCCTCCCGCCACCGGCGGGTCACTTCCTGCTGACGCGGAAGGCGGTCGACGATTTGCGGCCATCGGCGCGCTCGACGACGGCGGTCAAAAGCCCGCCCGCAGGCACGGCGAGCGTCGCGTCGTCGTAGCGGACCTCGCGGCCGTTGCGCTGCAATGATTTCTGGAGCGCGACGCAGGGCCCGGCGGCCCCAGCGCAGATGCTGACGGATTTGGCGCCCGACGTCGCCACCGCGAAGGCCAGGGCCTCGCCGTCGCCGCGCAAGGCGACTTTGACGTCGGCGTCGCCCGTATCTCCGGTGCCGCCGCCCTGCGGCTCCGGGAGCTCCTTGGCGAGGTCGGCTAAGATCGCGCCCCAGGCCAGGCGGTGGCTTTCCATGCGGGAGGTCTCGCCGCCGTGTTTGCCTTCGAAGGTGATCGCCGCGGTCTTGTAGGTCTCGTAGAAGTAATCGATGGTCGTCCCGATCGCGGCGTAACCCGCGAGATTCGGCGAGGTGTCGAGCTCCGAGCCCTGGAGCTCGCGCTGCAGCATGCCGCCAAAGTGCCGCACGCGGTCCTCGTCGGCCTTCGGCAGGCGCTGCGACTCCGAAAACGCGTACGAATAGAGCAGCGCGCCTTCGCCGATGCAACAATGGTAGTCCACCGAGACGCGCAGGCTGGCGCCGGCAAGCGCCTTGTCGATGCCGTCGGCCAGGGCCTTCGACTCCGGCTCGCGGAAGCCGTCGAAGCCGGCGCCCTTGACGCGGAAGTCGCGGTTCAGATCGACGCGGTGCGCGTTCATGCGGCCCCAGGAGTTGCCGCCGTCGGGGCCGCCGTCCTGCGCGCGTTGGTCGGGGGCGGTGAGGCGGTGGTATTCGTAGCCGTCGGGGTTGATCACGGGGACGACGAGGACCACGCCGCCTTTGCGGAAGAAGTCGTTCGTGCCACTGCGCGCCTGCTCGGCGAGCCACGGGAGGAGCTCGTGCCCGACGCCCAGGTATTCGTTGCCATGGGTCGCCTCGGTCATCAGCACCGCCGGACGGTTGGCCGCCGGCGCGCCGTCGTCGCGGCCGATGCGCACGAGCGACAGCGCCTTGCCTTTGCCCGATTTGCCGTATTCGACGACCTTGACGCCGGCGCCGCCGCGCTCGAGGTTGCGCGCCCGGTCGAGGATCGAGTCGTAGGCCGGCATGTCGGCGACGTCCGAGTCGGACTCCAGCCGCGCGATGGACGCCGGCTTCGTGGCGCCGCAGCCGGCAAGGAGCGAAATCGTCAACGCGAGCTCGGTGCGCCGCATGCTTGGGACCCCTCTGAAATGGACCGTTCAGAGGGGATATTGCAAGAAGCGATGCCACTTTAAGGCTAATGGAATCAACGAACTGATCGCGCGAAAACCGTTCAAGGCCTCGTCACTGTCTCCGGCCTGTGCTCAGAGCGACAGGATCCGGGAATAGCGGCGAGAGAATCCGCCCTGCTCGGCTTCGACCATGACCTCGACGGACGCCGCGAGCCGCGCCGCGCCGTCGGGCCCGATCTGCCGGGCGTACCCGACGCGGCGGCCGACGACGGTCAGGATCGCGTCCGGCATCGCCCCCTGCATGGCCGCCAACGCGGCGGTTTCGTGCGCGCCGAGGTCGATGGTCGCGGTGTCCACCCACTCGGCGATGTGGGGAACGCTCGTTTCCTGCAGGGACGCGGTGAGCGCGCTCACCTGGCCGTCGGCGTCGATCGTGACCTCGAAGGCGCCGGCGGTGCCGAGCGGCGTGAGGCCGTGGAGCTTCGGGTGCAGGACGACGGTCTTGGCGACGACCACGTTGCGCGCGCCGACGCTCGCGCCGCGCTCGAGGATCAAGGTCGCGGCGAGCTGGGATTCGGGGTCGGCGACGAGGCCCTTGGCGCGCGCGAAGTCGGCCGCGATGCGCACGACGAAGTCGTCCTTGAGCTTCATCTCGCGGGCGAGGGCCAGGCCTTCGCGGCGCCAGGTGACGGTGTTTTTCGCGCGATCGAGCGTGACGGTCCCGCGCGCCGAGCGCCAGACGGCGAGGTTCTTGTCGAGGCCGAGGCTCTGCGCGTTCTTGCCGAGGATCGCCTGCGCGAGGCG
The DNA here is from genome assembly GCA_043786345.1 of Pseudomonadota bacterium. Taxonomy (GTDB): domain Bacteria; phylum Bdellovibrionota_B; class Oligoflexia; order Oligoflexales; family CAIYRB01; genus JANOTL01. Next base: position 72 of record JAYVWD010000690.1, on the reverse strand, counting down.
GCCGGCCTTCGCGCCGCCGGTCACGAGCTTGAGGAAGCGGGGCACGGGTTTGCCGCGGCCGAGCTCGAAGGC
>JAYVWD010000689.1:0-6859 GCA_043786345.1 Pseudomonadota bacterium | reverse complement strand
TGAGGCACACTTTCGCCAGCCACCTGGCTATGCGAAACGTTCCGATGCGGGCCATCCAGGAGCTCCTAGGACATGCCGACATGCATATGACCCTCAGGTACTCGCACCTCTCACCGGCGACGAGTAGGAGGGCCGTCGAGTCCCTTCTCGAATCGTCGCCTGACGAGTCACGGCAACCTGACGGCAACGGACCTTTGTTGCCCGTAGCCGACCAAAAAGAAACGGCCCCGATTTCTTCAATCAGGGCCGGGACTTCTTTTGGTAGCGGGGGACGGATTTGAACCGCCGATCTTCGGGTTATGAGCCCGACGAGATACCAGACTTCTCCACCCCGCGTCAGAACTCGCTTTATATGAGTTCGCCACCCCCTAGTCAACGCCAATTTCGCCCCCGGCCCTCCTCCCCCCATCTGCCTATTTTCAACGCACAAACGGAAGGCCCCACCACCGAGGGCAGGGCCGAAAACACGCAATAAAAACAATCCCTATCGAACCGAGCTCGTTAACTTACTTCAGCTCAAAGTTCCCACTCTCATTCGCATTCGTATCCTGCCCAGCTCCCTGGAATAGATTCTTCATCGACTCATCCGTCGCCTGGTGGTCCGCCCCGGCGCCCGCGTTCGACGGCGCCGGCACTTCCGCTTTGATCCCGAGGGCCTTCAGCACGGCCACTTCGTTCGGCGCTTGCGCCGAGCCGGCCAACACCTTGCCGCCATCTCCCAGCAGCACCATGAACGGACAGTGATCCGTCGCTTGTCCTGGCACCATGTTGTTCAGCGTCTCGGCCGTCAGCTCGGCGATATGCTTGTCGACTCCGAACGAGTGCGACATCGCCGCCTGCGCGACACCTGGATCGGCCTCGGTCAGGCGCGTCTGCCATTCCGTCAACGAAGCCGTCACGTCCTGGCCGTCGTTTTCCGTCTTGGGCACCGCGATGATTTCTGCAAAGGCCACTTCGCCCGACTTGAGCTTCGCCTGGAATTGCGCGTTGCGCTCGAGGCGCGCCGACATCTGCGCGCAGGGCTTGCACCATTTCGTCGCGATCTTGAGGACGATCGCCTTGGCGGAGCCGGCGACTTCTTTCAGCGACGTCACCGTGCCGTCGGGCTTCGTCAGCGCCAGGTTGATGCCATCAGGAACGTTGATCCCGGCCGCGGCCGCGGCCAAGTTCAGCGGCTGCGAATTCGTCGGCGGAAAGGTCGCCGCGTTGAACACGACTTGGTTCAGCAGCTTCTGGTCCGACACGTACCATTCGGTCGGCTGGATCGCCGCGGCCTTCGTGCCGGCGACGACGGCATTATAAAAACTTCCCAAGGTCGGGTTCTGATGGTTCTGCGTGAACATCACCAGCGCCTTGTCGGTCACGCCGGTGAACTCCGCCGAAAGCCGGCCGTTATAAGCGCCGCCAGACTTCGCGCCAGCCGTCGAGAAGCCGTTGAATTCGACGATCTCGCCGAGCAACGGCGCCGCGCGCGAGCCGCGGGTCAGGAAAACGCCCTTTTTGTTGCCGGCGCTGTCGTTCATCAGGTAGAAGCGCGCGACGTGCTTGCCGCCCAGGGCGGCGACGATGTCGTCAAGCGAGACCTCGCCGTCGGCGACTTTGAATTTACCGTCCGTCTGGGTGCCCGAGTACGAGACGAAGAGCGAGCTGTCGGCGCCCGACTTCGCGGCGATGCCTTGAAACGCGGCCAAAACCGCGGCCCGCGTCGGGGCGGCGTCGGCCATGGCGATCTCGAACTTGCCGAGGTAGCCCGTGGATAGGTGGTTTTTGTAGCGCATGATGTCGCCGTCGACCGCGTCCTGGGGGCCGTTGGCGCCGCTGCCGAACAACACCGCGAAGTTCGCGGCGGTGGCGCTGAACGCGAAGTCTTTGACTTCCGAGGTCGAGATGTCGGAGTTCGCCGGCTTGCAGGCGAGGGTCAGGCCGCCGACTCCGAGGGTCATGGCGGAAGCGATGAAGAGGGCGCGCGTCGCTTTCATTGAGGTGTCCTAGTGCGTGTTTTCGTCTTGAAAGCGCCCCCCTTCGTGAGGCCGCCCTTTTGGTCCGTTTCACAGTACCGGTCCAGCACCCGGGGACTTTGCCAGCGACACGCGCCGGCCAGGGATCACCCTCAACCCCCTTCAGGACACCCGCCGTCACCGCCTGAGGTCCCGGACGGGTCCTCGCTGGGCGGGCTGGGCCTGGGTGCCGGTCTTTTGTTGGCGCCCCCCCACTACTGCCACCACCGCCGCCGGCATTGGCGAGCTGCGAGAAGAGGCTCATGATTCCCTGGATGCCGCCGAGCTGTTGGAGCAGCGCGCCGATGTCCAGCCCGAGGGCCAGGCCCCGCGCGCGACGATGCTGGCGGCACCGCTCCATGAGCTCGATTTCCCCGACGACTACTTCGACGTCATCGCCTGCGGCCCGGCGCTCCTCGCGCTCCCGACGCCGGCCTTGATCGCGGCGCTGAGCAACCTCCGCCGGATGCTCAAGCCCGGCGCGCCGCTCCTCGGCGCCGTCGACGGCGAGCAGCTCGCCCGGCTCGCCCCCGCGCTCGGCCTCTTCATCGAGGACATGGTCCCGTGCGGCGCGGTGGTCAAAGCCGAGGCGCTTTTTCGGGCGCGAAAGGCCTGATGCCTTCGTCGTTTTTTGCGGCGCGCTGGCCTTTCGGCCAGGCCGGAGCGCGGCGCTGGCCCTTTAGCCAGGCGCCGGTGATTTCAGGATATCCCTTAACGGTTTATCGCCTCACGCCGGGATCCGGGTGGGCGCCATTTCCGCATGCTCGTGACTGTATTAAAATGCGGACAACCGTAGGTAATAAGAGTCACTGTCAAGCCTAAATTTTAGGCAGACAGGCTCACATCAAACGGGTGGAGCAGAGGCCCTCGACACCCTTAGACGCTTCAGCAGTTTCTCCCGGTTCACCAGGGCCCGCGCCGCCTCGACGATGGCGCCGGGCCCGTTCGATTTGGCGATGAAACGCCGCACGGACGACGGCCACGCGGCGACCTCCTCGTCGTTAAACGGCCGGGAGCTCACGATAATGACGGGGATCTCGCTGAAGAACGTGTCCACGTACTCCGCGATCTCGTCCCCCTGCATGCTCCCGAGGAAGTAGTCGATGACGGCGATGTCGAATTCGCGGATTCTTGCGAAAGAACCCAAGTCGATGAGCGACGAGCAGTAGAGCGGCTCGAAGCCCTGGGTTTTGGCGCAAGCGCTGATTATGGCGCCGAACGTCCGGTCGTCGTCGATCACGAGCAGGCGATTCGTCGCGGTTTGCGTCGGCTGGTCCATAAGACAGCGCTCCCCTCGCATTGATAAATGATTTCTCGGATCGAGCCTTGCAAGGGGTCTGCCAACGCATTGGTCCTAATGAAACGTCGGAAACCGGGAGATCGTCTCATGCGGAGCTCACCCGCAGAGCCGCTACACGTCCTGCTCATCGATCCTGACGCGCATCGGGCGCTTACCCTGGCGCACCTCCTTTCGACTCAGGATGGACTCGGCGCCATCGTCCACGCCGTTCCCGATACGGCCGCGGCGATCCTGGCGCTAGAGTGCGGCGCCAAAACCGAAACCGAAGCGGTGGCCGGCGCCCCCCACGCCGTCGTCTTCGCCTTGAGCGCGGCCCCCACCGATACCGCCGCGATGTTTGCGCGGCTTCGTGACGCCGCCGGCCCCCGCCCGGTCATCGTCGTCGCGCCGCCCGCCCTCGCCGCGACGGCCCTGCACCTGGTTCGGCTGGGCGCGCAGGACGCCGTTTTCGCCGACGAATCCGGCGCCCACGAGCTGGTGCCCGCGCTCCTTTGCGCCGTCGAGCGCCGCCGCGCGCAGGAGCCGATGGGCAAGAACGAAGCGCGCCAGCTGAAGACGCTGCTCGACTGCGCCACCGACGGCATCGTGCTCGCGGCCCGCGACGGCACCATCCTCTTCTCGAACCCCGCCGCCGACCGCCTCCTCGGGCGTTTGGGCGCCGGCGGCGCGCCCCGCCTGCCGTTCCCGGTCGAGGCGGGGCGGCGGCTCGAGATGCGCTCGCCCGTCCTGCCGCCCGCCGCGGGCGCCCGCGACCGCGACACGTTCGTCGAGATCACCGCCGCGCCGTTCCCGAACGGCGACGCGGGCTCCCTCTGCGTGACGCTCCACGACGTGACCGAGCTCAAGGGCCTGACCGTCGCCCTCGAGCGCGCCTCGCGCCTCAAGTCCGAGTTTTTGGCCCAGGTTTCCCACGAGATCCGCACCCCGATGAACGGCGTCATCGGCATGACCGGCGTCCTCCTCGACTCCGAGCTCGCGCCCGGTCAGCTCGAATGCGTCGGCACGATCCGCACCTGCGGCATGGCGATGCTCGACTTGATCAACGACATCCTCGACCTTTCCAAGATCGAAGCCGGGAAGCTCGAGCTCGAAGCGTCGGAGTTCGACCCGCGCCAGCTGCTGCGCGAGCTGCACGACCTGTTCGGCGAGCAGGCGGCGCGCAAGGACCTGGCCCTTCACCTCGACGCCGCCCCCGAGGTCCCGCGCCTCCTGATCGGGGACGCCTCGCGCCTGCGCCAGATCCTCGCCAACCTCGTCGGCAACGCGCTCAAATTCACCGAAAAAGGCCTGGTTTCCTGCCTCGCCACCTGGAACGCCGGCGCCCTCGTCGTCGCCGTGTGCGACACCGGCATCGGCATCGCGCCCGACGAGCAAAAGCGGCTATTCACGCCGTTCACGCAGCTCAATACGCCGCTCCACAAGCACGTCAGCGGCACGGGCCTCGGGCTCGCCATCTCGAGCCGCCTCGTCGCGATGATGAACGGCCGGATCACGCTCGCGTCGGTGCCGGGCGAGGGCTCGACGTTCCACATCGAGCTGCCGATGACGGCCCGCGCGGCGACCGCCGCCAGCCTGCCGCCCGGCCTCGGCATCCGCCCGTGCCGCGCCGAGAAAACCCCGGGCCGCTGCCGGGGCCGGATCCTTGTGGCCGAAGACAACATCGTGAACCAGAAGGTCGCGCTCGCGATGTTGAAACGCCTGGGGTTCGAGGCCGACCTCGTGGCGAACGGCCGCGAGGCGGTCGCGGCCGTCACGGCCTTCAACTACGGCGCGGTCCTGATGGACTGCCGCATGCCCGAGATGGACGGCTTCGAGGCGACGGCCGTCATCCGCGCGCTGCCCGGGCCGGCCTGCTCGATCCCGATCATCGCCCTCACGGCGAACGGCATCCTCGAGGGCGAGAAGAAGTCGATCGCCGCCGGCATGGACGCCTACATCGTCAAGCCCGCGACGATCGACACGCTGGCGACGGTGCTCGACTCCGTCCTGGCCCGCGAGGGCCCCGCCGGCGCCGCCGGGCAGGCCGCGTGGGCGACCGCCAAGTCCGACCCGGCGATCATGTCTATAGACCGGCCCGAGCTTCCCGTCCTCGATCCCGCCATCGTCGAGACCCTGGTCCACCTGGGCGAGAAGGCCCACACCGATCTGATGGGCGAGGTCGCCGCCGTCTTCTTCAGCGACACCGGGGCCGACGTCCAGAGCCTCGTCGCCGCCGTCCGGCTCGAAGACCTCGTGACTGTTCGCCGGCTTGCTCACAAATTATGCGGCGGCGCCGGCATCATCGGGGCTCGTCGTTTCGCCGAAATCTGCCGTCATGTCGAGGATTTGTGCGAGAAAGGCCAAGCCCACGACATTCCTTTCGTTTCCAAACGCCTGGAAATGAACTATGACCTCGTTTGCCGCGAGCTGAAATCTAAATTAACGGCCCCGTCCTCCCTTGACACGTGGAAGACGGACCTTAGCTTGCCTACAAATGGTTGGGCTCTATCAGAGTCGTAACGGAGGACGCGCAGATGAAATTCAAACCGTTGGCTGACCGCATTTTGGTCAAGCGACTCGTCGCGGAAGAGAAGACGGCGAGCGGAATCATCATTCCGGACAACGCCAAGGAGCGCCCGATGGAGGCCAAAGTCGTCGCCGTCGGCGCCGGCAAAGTCCTCGACGACGGCACCCGTCGGAAGCCCGAAGTGGAAGCGGGCGACACCGTCATCTTCGGCAAGTACTCGGGCACCGAAGTGAAGCTCGACGGCGAAGAGCACCTGATCCTCAAGGAAGACGACATCCTCGCGGTCCTCAAGTAATCCGCGGAACCCTCGGACTCCAGACTTTCCAAATAAACAGCCCCGGAGGCAGATCAATTTATGTCGGCCAAAGTCATTAGTTTCGGCGAAAATTCCCGTGCGAAGATCCTTCGCGGCGTCGATATCCTCGCGGATACCGTCAAAGTCACCCTCGGTCCCAAGGGCCGCAACGTCGTGATCGAGAAGAGCTACGGCTCGCCCAAGATCACGAAGGACGGCGTCACCGTCGCCAAGGAAATCTCCCTCGAGGACAAGTTCGAGAACATGGGCGCGCAGATGGTCAAGGAAGTCGCCTCGAAGACCGCGGACAACGCGGGCGACGGCACGACCACCGCGACGGTCTTAGCCCAGGCGATCTTCCGCGAAGGCTGCAAGCTCGTCTCCGCCGGCCACAACCCGATGGAACTGAAGCGCGGCATCGACGCCGCCGTCCTGGCGCTCACCGCCGAGATCGACAAGATCGCGAAGCCCTGCAACAGCCGCGCGGAAATCGCGCAAGTCGCCTCGATCTCCGCGAACAACGACAAAGAAGTCGGCGACATGCTCGCCAACGCGATGGAAAAGGTGGGCCGTGACGGCGTCATCACCGTCGACGAAGCCAAGGGCATGGAGACGGTCCTCGAGATCGTCGAAGGCATGCAGTTCGACCGCGGCTACCTCTCGCCGTACTTCGTCACCGACGCCGAGCGCATGACCGTCGTCCTCGAGAACGCCTACATCCTCCTCTACGAGAAGAAGGTCTCGAGCCTCAAGGACCTCCT
>JAYVWD010000688.1:0-3902 GCA_043786345.1 Pseudomonadota bacterium | reverse complement strand
GCAGATCCGGAAAGAGGTCGCTGAAAGGCGCGCAGCTCTTGGCATCTGCGGGATTTGAATCGATTTACAACATCGAGGGCGGAATGAACGCATGGGAGGATTCAGGCTTGCCGGTCGTACGAAAAGGATAAAAGAACCGCTTAACAAAGCAGAAATGGAGCGGACCCCATGCAAAGAAATGTCGGATCTCTGGATCGTACCCTACGAATAGTCATAGGCCTTGGCATATCCTCGCTGGCATTTGTTGGTCCTCAGAGTATTTGGTTTCTTTTGGGCCTGATCCCAGTCGCGACTGGCATCATCGGGTGGTGCCCACCATATGCGTTGCTGGGACTCAATACTCATAAGAGCTGTTCTTCCTGTTCAAATCAAAAGACGGCTGCATAGGTATGGGAGACATTTATGGCGACAACCTATTCCGCCTGCAATGAGTGCCAAGTTTTGAACAAATTTGATTCGGCGCGAGCTGGCACGCCGATCTGCGGTCGTTGTAAAAAACCACTTCCGGTCCAAGGCGCAGTAACTGAAGCAGCAGCGGGTGGGCTCAAGCGCCTCATCGAATCGAGCAGCCAGTCAGGTCGGTCGGTTTCCACGGGTTCCTCGGCAAGATAGCCGTCATTACGCGGCGTATCGATTACGAGATTGGCTGCAGGCGCGCAAGGATTGCCTCGCGCGGGCGAAGAAGGCCCAGCAGAACTGAAAGTCTGTCGATATACGGCCGTCTGCGTCGTTGCCGACCGGGCGGAAATCTTCATTTACGCGACAGGGGTCCCCGCGAGACTCAGGGGTCCCCGCGAGACTCGCAGTGGGGGCGGGGGACTCCGGTTTCCGCCCGGTCGGCGCCTAGCATCCGACCATTTCTCGACAGACTTTGAGCGTCAGGGGTCCCGCTGCTCCATGCTCGGCGTCACCGGGTAGAAGTCGAGCGCGAGCACGAAGGACTGGGCCCCGAACAACAATAACCCGCCGCCCGCCCACGTCGGCCAGGAGGACCTGCGGGTCGAGTGCCGGAGGATCGGGTCCGGGCTCTCGTCGGGCTACGTCCGCTACGGGTGCAACGCCATGAAACAGGGCGGCGGGCACTACGGCGTCGTCAAAGGCTGGTGGCACGTCCTGCGCCGCGACGGATCGCGCGCCAAGTCGCGGGATCTCAACTTCCGCGAGGCCGGCTACGACATGGCGATCGACGTGCTGGATAGCGATCCCCGGTCCGGAATCGTGGTCCGGCCGGGACGCGGAGAGCTGCCTCCGCGCTGACGCGACTTAGCCTCGATCTCGTCCGAAGTGCTCGTAGGCGCCCTATCGGCACGCGGCGACCGCAGTAGAAGATTCGGGCGCCGTTCTCTTCAAGCACCACCTTCGCGATCACCGATCGCAGTAGCTGCCGCTGCTCCTGAGCCGGTGGCGCCGGGCGGTTGGACCGTCTCGCGACCATCTGCCCGACGATGGATCATGGAACTATTCGAATTTATTGACAAATATTGACTAATTATTGCAATCGAAAATGCCGATACGTGATTTATGAAAATGATTTCAAAACCTCTCCTCCCATTCGTGTTGGCGGTGGCCGCTGCCTGTTCCGACGCGAAATCGCCAGCGAGTGAGCCGCAAAGCAATGCCGGAAACGGGGCGAAGATGGAAAATGCGGGAGGCTCCGGCAAAGACGCGCCGGCGACGGCGCCACCTGCGCCAGGAGGCGGCCTGACGTTGTCGGCGGAGATCGCCGCCGCCAACAAGTCGCCCGGGTGCACCAACGGCTACGACGCCGTCGTCGGGCAGCTGCATCTGGTCGCCGGTCCCGGCTGCAACCAGAAACTGATCGTCGCCTTGCACGGCGGCGCCTGGGCCTTCGGCAAGGCCGCCGACATGAACGGTTTCATCGGTCTGATGAAGGCCGCGGGCATCATTTACGTTTCGCTCGAGTATTCGCTCGGCGTGCCGATGGGGCAGATTCTCGACGAGGTCGCCTACACGCTCAAAGTTCTGCGCGTCAACGCCGCGGTCGTCGGCTTCGACACCAATAAAATGGGCGTCATGGGCTTTTCGGCCGGCGGGCACCTGGCGATGATGGGCGGCATTGCCGACGGCAATGTGCGTTGGATCGGCAGCATTTCCGGACCTCCGGATTTGATCGCGCTCGAGACCAACATGTGCGCGAAGCCGGAGCACGCCGATCTGTGCCAGCACACGCGCACCGCGCTCGGGGGCACGGCCGCCCAGAAGGCCGAAAATTATCGGCTCTACAGCCCGCTCGACAATATCGGGGGCCTCGTCAACTTTCCGCATGCCCCGACGTTCTACATCGCCCAAGGCGACTCGGACGAGCTCGTCCCGGTGGCAAGCGGCGACCGCATGAACGAGGGGTTGGCGGCCATCGGCGTCCCGGTCGCCTATTATCGCATCGCCGGCGGTGATCACATCGGCACGTATACCACCGTGACGCCGCAGGTCATCGCCCATGCCGCGGCGACGCTCGAAACGGCGCCGAATCCCCCGGCGCGCGCCGCCGACGGAGCAAAACCGGCCGTTGCCTCGTCGGAAGTGAGGAGGGCGACCCTACATCGTTGCTACAACGCCCAAAGCGGGGCTGCCAACTATGTGCTCGACACGGCGCAATGCGGTAGTGGGTTCGCGGCCGACGGGATGACATTCGACGTCGTCGACGGCGTGGCGGGAACAGCGGCGATCTTTCTCTATACGAACGGCCGGTTCAATTACGGCCTGACCGTCGGCGCGGCAGCCGGCTCGGGCCTGACCCAGGTCGGACCGCTCGGGCATCTGTATGTCAATCAGGAGCCCGGAACCGTCCCGATCAACATCTGCGTGCGCGACACGGACAACAATCAGATCCTCACGAAGACGGAGAATTGCGAGGGCGTATCCACGTTTCGCAAGCTCGGTACGCTTGGTTATGGCTTCTGACGGGTGATCAGTGCCCGGGCTTAGACTGTATCGGTGTGCGAGGACCTGACGGCGTCGCGGTGCCGCCCCTTGCCGAAGACTTTGCGACCGGGATGCGCAAGAACCGTGTCATCGCCAGCCAATCGAATAACACCGCGCGGCGCAAAGCGCTCGACGGCGAGCTCACACAGGCAACGGCTGAAAGTATGTCGAGAAATGGTCGCTTTATAGGGCACGACCGGATCCCGCGAGGTCGTCTGACCAGACGGTCGATTCCTCCGACCAAAGCGCCTCAGGTCTCCATGCGGAACCGCCGGCCGAGGAGCGAGGCCGCCTCCAGGACCCGGATCCCATTCGCCTGAGCCTCGATCGCGCGCACCGTATCGAGCAGGCGCTTGGCCGTCGCGCGGCTCAGGCTCCCATATTCGTTGTCTTCTTCGCGTTCGACCTGCCACTCGGGGAGGCCGAGGGCGGACGCGAGTTCGGTCCGCGAGAAGCCGAGCGCCTCGCGCAGGGCGCGCATGGTGCGGCCGACCCGGCGGCCGTCTTCGCCGCCCTGGCCGTCTTCGACGATGCGGCCCTCGTAGGCCTCGAGCTTGCGGGAGAGGTCTTTCTGGGCCGCGAGCCGGGGCTTCATGGCGCGATCGATCTCGTCGTCGCGCCAGCGCATGCGTCGGAGCTTCATCTCGAGAACCGAGATGTTGACGGCCTCGTCCTTCAAGCGCTGCCGGGCACCTTCGTAGTCACTTCGAGACCTTAGCATGAGCCCCCCTCGATTCGGTTGCGGAGAAGGCTATACCGAACAAGGTGAGGCGGGGCAAGAATTAGCTATAAACAAATCAAAAAGAGTGTGTAAACCGGTCTCCGGACCACAAGGCTCAGAACGGGACGTTGAACCGCAGGATCTCGGCGTAGAAATGCCCGCGCCCGTCGTCTTCCCTGGAGTACTCCTGGAAGAGCGCACTCCTGTGCAGGCGCCGGTCCCGGGTAAAAAATTAAGT
>JAYVWD010000687.1:0-4667 GCA_043786345.1 Pseudomonadota bacterium | reverse complement strand
GAGGTGCCGCCCTGGTCGAGCCACTCGACCTCGACGTCCTGCTTGTACGTGGCCTTGTAGAACTCCTTGAAGGCCGGGACGAATTCGTCCTGGATCGACTTGCGATGGGGCGACAGGACCACGATCTTGTCGGCGGCCAAAACGCCACTGGACGAGAGGGCGAAGACGGCCGCGAGAAGGCCGAGCGCGATGCGTTGCATGATGTTCCTCTTGATTCTTTGGGCGGTCTCAGGGGCCCGCGCATTCTACTCACGCACCCTCTCAAGGCAAGGTCCAAAAGTGCAGCACTTCTCAGACAGCTTTGCGGTGGGTGTATGATATTGAATACACTGACGGTTTTGCTTGCCCCCGAAGGTAAGCCAGTGCTATTTCAGCGCTCAGAACCAGAGTGAAACCGGGAAGGAATCCGACATGCGCAGCCTTCTTTTCTCCGCGGCGACCTTGAGCTTCATGATTTCGGCCAGTTCGGCGCAGGCCGAAGCCCCCTGCGTGTTCTCGGCGCACGAGCCGGTCAACCTCCTGGCCATGCTCGACGACGCCTTCGACGCGCAGGGGCTCTACTACCTCCCGAAGGCGTTTACCGCCCTCGGCGTCGGCCAGGTGGGGACGATCCCGCTCTTCCGGGATGACGCGGTCGTCGCCCAGATCAAGCTCGACGTCGACACCAGCGCCGACAAGCAGGACCTCGTCGTCTACGACGCCCGCGGCCAGTGGCTCCTCAAGGCGAAGATGCGGGTCCACGCCTGCGGCGACGCGCTCTGCAAGGAGGTCGAGATCAAGCCGCGCCGCGAGGCGAACGGCATGGAGCACCCGGACCTGGACGACGGCACCGACCCGAACGGGATGCACGTCCCGGTCGAGGCGCGCTCGCCGTTCTTCCTGCGCTGGCGCTTTCCGAGCCCGTACCCGCTCGAGACCTTCGTCTACGGCACCCCGATGGAGCCGGGCCCGTTCGAGGCAGCCCTCGGCGACTCGTTCCAATGGCTCGAGCGCGCCGTCGCCACGACCACCGTGACGATGCCGGTCGTGCTCACGGACGCCATCGGCCGGCTCCAGTTCGCGACCGTGCGGGACCCCCTGCTGCGGCCCTATTACGAGCTGGTGAAATACACCGTCACGCCTCGCGGTTCCATCGTGATCTCTGGCCGGGTGCCCTCCGACCTGCATTATGGCCGCGCGATCGACCTGGTGCGCGAGCAGGGCTTCATCGTGGCCGACATCCGGCTGATCATCGACACGCGGCTCCTGCTTCCGCCGGAGCCGCCGCTTCCCCTTAGTTGCGACGGGATTTGACCCGCTGTGCTGTGATGATGATGCGGAGGGGCCCCCGTGCTTGGCGCGGGGGCTCTTTTTTTGCCCTAAGCTTTCGACGGCCGGGCAGGGATCGTTCCAGGCTTTTGCATGGGGCGGGGGAGGTTTGGTATAGAAAAGGGCGCATCTAAAAGGAGACGCCCTGATGGAAGCCTGGACTCCCGACGACCTTCATAAACACATCGAGGACGGCGCCGCCGTCTTCCTCAAGCTCTGGAAGAAGGGCTGCGGCGCCTGCAAGCTCTCGATCCCGGCGATCGAGCGGCTCGAGGCCGCCAACGAGCAGGGGCTGGTCTTCGGCAAGATCTCGACGGACGACCACCCCGAAATCCTCGAGATCGCCGATACCGAGGTCCTGCCGCACTTCTTCCTGTTCAAGAACAAGAAGCTCGCGGCCCACCAGCCCGGGTTCAAGGGTCTGGAACGCCTGAAGGCCTTCGTTGCCGAGGGCCTGGCAGGGGCCTGATTTAAGTCAGCGGCCGACCGCGTTGCAGTCCATGTCGGCCTCGAGGCCGGCCGTCATCACGCGGTAGGTTTCCAGGTGAATGGGCGAGTCGAAGTCGGCCAGGCCCAGCACCTCATGGAAGTAGAACCCGTCGCCGATGTACTCGTGATCGATGAGGTCGGCCGTGGGGTTCAGGGCGCCACGAACCAGATTCTACGGATGAGCTCGCCCGCGGTCTCGTAGATCGCGGTGGCGCGCTTGGTGGCGCCGTCGGCATAACCCGTCAGGTACTCCTCGTCGAATACGAAGCAGCCCATCGTCGAGCGGCTCCGAAGGTGACAGACGAGCGCCGGATTCGCCGCGAAGAGCGGCCCGTAGATGGCGCGCATCGCGGCCTTGCCGTGGAAGCGGCGCGCGCCCGAGGCGAGCAGGAACGCCTCGCAGTCGTCGGCGTAGCAGGCGAGGAAGGCCTCGAGGTCTTGGGCGTTGTAGGCCTCGAGCTGGCGCTGCGCCAGCGCCGCGGCGGCCGCGTCGGCGCTCATTTTTTCGGCTTTTTCACGGGCTTCGCGCTCAGCTGGCTGGCGCGCACGAACTCGCCGTCCTTGAGCTTGCAGTAGAGGCCGACGGGCGCGCACTCGAGCCGCGTGCCGGCGGCGACGTGGCGAACGACCTTCGCCTTCGTATCGGGCTTCGCCCGGACGTTGAGCATTTTGGGGACGACGAAGCGGGTCACCGTCCCCTCAGGTTTTTTTCCGGTCTTTCCCCCGGCGCCGCGGGTCGGCGGCTTGGTCGCGCCGGGCGGCGTCGCGTCGGGGACGGTCGGCGTCGCCGTTTTCGTCTTGTCGTACCGTTTTTGGTTCGCCTTCGCCGCCGCGTCCATCCCCTCGTCGGCCGGGATGTTGAGCTGGTCCGCCGGCGTCTCGGGCACGTCCTTGAGGGTGTCGTCCGACTTGTCGTTCATCTTCGGGACGCCCTTCGGCGCGCCGAACGGGTCGTCCGTCAAGGCGCCCGTGTCGGCGTCGAAGTCGGACGGATCCGGGGCCTCGGCCGGCGGCTCGGGCGGCGCCAGCTGAGGGTCCTCCGGATAATGCGAGGTATCCGTCGCCGGAACGACCGGCTCCTGCGGCTTTAGGTCGTCGTCGGCGCAGCCGAGCGGCAGGAGCGCCGCCAGCAGAAGGAGCGTCTTCACCCGAGGGCCTTTTCGAGGTTCTGGGCGAGCGTGGCCAGGAATTCGTTGGTCGACTGGAACGAGCCGGCCGGCGCGTTGTTGCCGTGGATCGACACCGCGAGGTCCTTGGTCATCTTGCCGCTTTCGATCGTGTCGACGCAGACCTTTTCCAGCGCTTTCGCGAAGCGGATGACGTCCGGCGTCTCGTCGAGCTTGCCGCGGTGCGCGAGGCCTTGCGTCCAGGCGAAGATGCTCGCGACCGGGTTGGTGCTGGTCTGCTTGCCGGCTTGGTGCTCGCGGAAGTGGCGCGTCACCGTGCCGTGCGCGGCTTCCGTCTCGATCGTGCGGCCGTTCGGGCACATCAGCACCGAGGTCATCATGCCGAGCGAGCCGAAGCCTTGCGCGACGGTGTCCGACTGCACGTCCCCGTCGTAGTTCTTGCAGGCCCAAACGATGCCGCCTTCCCACTTGAGGACCTGCGCGACCATGTCGTCGATCAGGCGGTGCTCGTAGGTGAGGCCCTTGACCTTGAATTTGGCGGCGTAGTCCTTCTCGAAGACCTGCTGGAAGATGTCCTTGAAGCGGCCGTCGTAGGTCTTGAGGATGGTGTTTTTGGTCGAAAGGTAGACGGGATAGCCGATGTTGAAGCCGTATTCGAAGACGCTCCGCGCGAAGCCGTCGATCGATTCATCGGTGTTGAACATGCCCATGCCGATGCCGGGGCCGGCGTAGTCGTTGATCTCCCACGTGGTGGGGGCGCCGCCGCCCTTCGGTTGGAACATCATCGTGAGCTTGCCGGGGCCCGGGATCTTGACGTCGGTCGCCTTGTATTGGTCGCCGTAGGCGTGGCGGCCGACGACGATCGGCTTCGTCCAGTTCTTGACGAGGCGCGGGATGTTCTTGCAGATGATCGGCGCGCGGAACACCGTGCCGCCCAGAATGTTGCGGATGGTGCCGTTCGGCGACTTCCACATCTTTTTGAGCTTGAACTCCTCGACGCGCGCTTCGTCGGGGGTGATCGTCGCGCACTTGATGCCGACGTCGTACTTCTTGATCGCCTCGGCCGCGTCGACCGTGACCTTGTCGTCGGTCTTGTCGCGGTATTCCATGCCGAGGTCGAAGTATTTGAGGTCGACGTCGAGGAACGGCAGGATCAGCTTGTTCTTGATCTCGGCCCAGATGATGCGGGTCATTTCGTCGCCGTCGATTTCGACGATGGGGCGCAAGACTTTGATCTTCTTCATGAGGCAGCGGCTCCCTTGATGTGCTTAGCCGTCCGATGGTTCAAAAGGCCAAGGTACCAAATCGAGGGAGACCCCTCAAGGCGGCATAATCGTTGCCCTGGGGGTCAGAGCCCCGTGGCGAAGGCCACCTTCGTGTCGGCCGCGTCGCCGTCCATCCTTATGTAGAAGGTGACGCGCGTCGACGCCGGGTCGTACGAGGCCGCGAGCGCGCCGTCGGCCGGCGGCTCCCCGGCGAAGTAGTAGAAGGTCACCTCGGGCACCGATTTGACGGCGCGCGTCGGCGCGCCGGCGCAGGCGGTGTCGGCGTAGTAGTAGATGACCCGGCCGATCGTGCGCTGGCCGGCCTGCTCGCCGAAGAACGTGTCCTTGATCGCGTAGGCGGTGTTGCTCAGCGCCGGATTGCAACTCGTCGGAAAGTGCTTGCCCGCGAGCGCCGGGAAGGGGCTCGGGGCGGCGGGGGCGGGGGCGGGGGCCGCCGGGGCGGCGAGCGGGGGCGGGG
>JAYVWD010000686.1:0-4834 GCA_043786345.1 Pseudomonadota bacterium | reverse complement strand
GGGCCGCCAGGCCCTCGCGCCGCGCCCCGACCGGGTGAAGCTCGACGGCGCGGACTGGGCCCCCGAGGCCAAAACGCGCCACTTCTACGGCCCCCACCCGACGCTCGAGCCCTACTTCAAGCAGATCGGCCACATCGTCTACGGCGGCTACGGCTACGTCGACCCGCTGCTCAAGATGTCCCCCGACGTCGCGATCACCCACAGCGGCCTGCTGATCGGCGACGAGATCGTCGCCGACAAGGACGGCCTGCGCGTCGACGGCAAGGCGGTCCCGCTCGACCGCCGGCGCCGCTTGCTGATCAACCTCCCCGAGCTCGGCAAGCTCAAGAATTACAGCTTGAAAGGCCCGCTGGCGCTCGCCCGCAAGGGCAAGCCGATCCCGGTCATCGAGGCGGGCGATACCGTCGTCATCCTGCCGCTCATGTTCACGGGCAACACCGACTTCAAGGAATCGCCGCTGGGCGAGCTCGCGGGCGGGTATTTCATCGTCGCGATCGCCAACAGCCTCCTCACCGGCAACTGGTTCCACTACGTCGACGGCGGCGTCGCCGGCCTCTTCGCCACGGCCCTCGGCGCCGGGATCCTGGGGCTGGCGTTGCAGGCGCTGCCGTTCTCGTTCGTGCTCCTTTTCGGGACGGCGGGGCTGATCGCCCTGGGCCTCGCCCTCTTCGTGAAGTTCTCCATCGTGAGCGACTGGGCCTTCATCGTCCTCACCTTCGACCTCGCCGCGATCGGCACGTTCATCTATAAGTCCCGCCGCCACGAGGCGCAGTCCCGCCGCGCCCGCGAGGCGCTCTCCGGCCTGGTCCCCGAGCAGCGGCTCGCCGAGATCATCGCCGACCCCTCGCTCGTCCGCTTCGAGCCCTCGGAAAAGGTCCTGACCCTGATGTTCATCGACATCGTCGGCTTTTCGACGGTCGCCGAGACCAAGACGCCGCAGCAGGTCTTCTCCGACCTGAAAGAGGCGATCGGCCGTATCACGCGCATCGTCCACGAATACGACGGCTTCGTCGACCGCACGCTCGGCGACGGCCTCCTCTGCTACTTCGGCTATGCCGCGGGCGGGGCCCGGCTCAACGACAACTCCCAGCTCAACCACGCCGAGCAGGCGATCTCCTGCGCGATGGCGATCCAGAAGGCCTCGATCGAGCTGACCCTCGCCTCGGACGGCTCCGACCGGCCGGTCTTTCCGCTGCGCATCGGCATCAATACCGCCGGCGTGTTTCTGGGCGACCTGGGCGACGGCCGCCGCCTCGACTACACGGTCATCGGCCACGGCGTGAACTTCAGCCAGCGCCTCGAGGCCTCGTGCGAGCCCTACCGCGTCATGGTGAGCGGCACGACCTACGCCCTGGCGACGCGCCTGTCGTTCCGCGACAAGCTCATGCGAAAGCGGCTGATCCAGATCAAGCACCACAAGGAATTCTTCGAGGTCTACGAGCTGATCCCGATCGACGAGCCGCACAACATCCTGACGCAGGCGCAGAGCATCTTCAACAAGTCGATCGGCATGAACCGCGCCGACCAGCGCTGGGAAGTCCCGGCGGGCATCGCCATCAAGATGTCGAGCGAGTTCGGCGTCGGCGAGCTCGTCAACTACTCGCGCCAGGGCTTCTCGATCAAGATGCCCACCTACCTGGCCCGCGGGTTCCAGGCGTCCTTCCTGTTCGAGGCCAAGAACACGCACCACATCCAGATCGGCTCCATGCACGGCGAGGTCCGCTGGGGCCGGCCCCTCGGGAACGGCCAGTACCTCCATGGCATCCTGATCAAGAACCTGAGCGATCTGGACACCGACCTCTTCTTGCACCAGCTCCAGGCGATCTGCCGGATAAAGCGGCCGAAAGAGGTCGCCACGTCGGGTGACCACGAGCCGGACAAGCTGGACGAGCAGGTTTCCTGATGCGGGGGTCCCGCGCTCCCAGGCGCCGGCCGGAGCGGAAACTGAGGATTTCCGCGATGGTCGGCAACGACGCAGACGGCCATTTTTCGACGGACTTTGGGCGGGACCGCCGCGCTCAATCGGGGGCCGGCGCGTAATTGTAGAGCTCCGTGCCTTTTTCCGCCGTCGTCCCCTGGAAAAAGACCAGTCCGAAACCCAGAGCTCGGAATTGGCGCCGGCGTTCGTCGCGGCGAAGAAGATCTGGGCGCCGACGGCGGTCAGGTCGCGGGGATTGCTGCCCCCGACCTCCACGACGAGGTCCTTGACCAGAACGGTGCCGGCGATGGAGCCGTCGCTCTTCCATAGCTCGACGCCCTTGGCGACGCCGGCCACCTGGCCGTCCGCGGCGAAATAGAGCGTCGTCCCGAGGCAGGTCAACCCGCTCGGGTTGCTGCCGACGTTCATTCCGGCCTTGAGGTCGGCGACGAGGCTCGTGCCGCCCGTCGAGCCGTCGGTCTTGTAGAGCTGCGACGCCCGGATAAGTCGGGGTCGGCGCCACGCACTTCGCGTCGGGGGCGATCGTGACGTCATACGTCGCGGCGTCGGTGGCGGCCGCCCAGGTGAGCTTGAAGGCCAATTGCCCCGTGAACGCGGGCACAGCCTCGATGGCGAATTCGCCGAGGGAGGCGGGCGCCGGCGCCGGCGGCTCGGCCGGGGGAAGCACGGGCGCGAGGTCCGAGGCCGTTCCGGTGCCGCTACCGGCGTCCTCGGCCGTCGAGGCGGTGCCGCTCGCCGTGCCGGTGCCCGACGTCCCGGCGGGCGCCTGGGGCGCGGCGACGGGGGCCTTCTTCCGTTCGGGGACCTTTTCGGCCTTGGCGCAGGCGCTTGCGGTGAGGGTTAGCGCGGCCAGTATGACGAGGTTGCGCATCGACAGACTCCGGGCGTAATAATCTATTATAAGATTCGGATATTTTAATGAAGATCATGAATTCTATTTACAATGCCGTTAGAAATGCATAGAATCCGCCGCGTATCCGGCCCTGGAAAAGGAGTAGATGCGGACACCGTGGACCCTGAAGATGTTGGCTCGGAAATGTAACTATCTGATTTTACGCGACTGCGTCCAGCCGGTGCCAGATTTGCGAACCTCTGGAGTCCGGCGCGGAACGTGGGTCCTATCCTCCCTGGGTGGACCCTGATTTTGAAGGGCCCTCGTGGCCCCCCGTCGTTGGGGACATGGCGCTCGCCATGTCCCCACTTTTGCGCGACGACCGTCTAACTTTTGGCCGGTCCGGCCGGCGCGGTTCCGGCTGGTTGCGAGCGGTTGCGCCTGGCACGAACCCTGCGAATGGGCGCGGCGTGACCCGCCTTTCCGATCGTGGAGTTCCCGCGTGCGCCTTGCCCTGATCGCCCTTCCGTTGCTCGTCGCGACCTGCGTATCCACCGCCGCCCGCGCCGATGCGGACGACTGGAAGGGCAAGCTGCTCGCCGAGATCAACCGGGTTCGCCTCGCCGGCGCGACCTGCCTCGGCCGCTGGCACCCGAGCGCCTCGCCCCTCTCGCGCGAGGATTCGCTGGGAAAAGCCGCGCAAATCCACGCCGACGACATGCGCCGCCGCCGCTACTTCTCGCACGTGTCGCTCGAGAACCAGGGCCCGTTCCAGCGGATCGCGACCAGCGGCTACGCCTATTCCCTCGCGGCCGAGGCGATCGCCGGCGGCGTCGCCGAACCTCGCAAGGTCGTCGCGCTCTGGCTCAAGTCGGGCGACTCCTGCGACGCGATGATGAATCCGAAGTTCCGCGACCTGGGCCTCGGCTTGGGGCTCGACAAGGCCTCGCCGCTGCGCGTCTGGTGGGTGGCGGCCTTCGGCAAGAAGGCCCTGTAACCAATTGGTGGAGCCGTTACGAGGGCGGGCACTTCGTCTTCTCGATCGACCCGGACGCGGGATGTACCGAAGGATGGAGGTCGGCCGGGCCGCTCGGGATCGCCGGGCCGGCCCGTTCCCTCGGGGTTACCGGGTGACGACGTTCCCAGGCAGCGCGTTCAACGCCGACGCGGACCTCAGGTGCAAGGCATCGGCGAAAACGGGCATGACCATCACGCCGACCTGGGCATTGTCGAGCGGCAGCGCGAGCTGATGCGGGTCGAGGCGCCCTTCTAATAGAAGGTAGCCGAGGCTCGCCAGGGCTTTGGCCCGCGAATCGCCGACGGGGACGGCGATGATCGCCTTGGCGCCGAGCTGGATGGCTTTGGCCAGGCGGGCCTTGTCGAGGGCGCGGGCGATCCCGAGGCCGCGGTGGGAGTTCCTGACGACCAGGCGGTTGATGGAGGCGACGAGGCCGATCACGTCGATGCCGCACTGGTCGAAGACCCGCGCGTAAGGGGCGGCGGAGAGGTCGGCGTGCAGGCTCAAGCGCGCCGCGGCGACCAGCTCGGTGCCGTCGTAGACGACCCAGTGGTAGGCGGTCGGGTCGACGTCGTCCATCCAGCAGTCGGTGTCGCCGAACTCGTGGAAAAGAATCTCCGGCTCGTCGCGCCAGACCTCGGCGCGCAGGCGGCCGATCGCGGCGACGATTTCCGGAGTGTTTTTTTGTATGACCTTTAGGTCCACGGCGTCTCCCGGGAGGCTCAGCTCCCGGTCCGATTCAGCAATAACTATGCCCTTTGAAACCTTTGTAATACCTGCTACTTAATTCGGCCGCGGCGCACCGCATGACTACGAAACTGACACTTAGCCAGCCTTTTGAGCTCAAAAGTAAACCACTCCGGCGTGGGCTTCAACTCAGCGTATGGACGGTCAGATTGGCGCAGATCCGGCCCGTCAGGGAGCGCTCGACGTCGAACGCGCCGCCGTAATGCGACGCGATCGCGTGCGCATATTGCGCCAAGGTGTTCGTAAGGAAGTCGTCTTCGCCGAGGGCGACCCCGCGCGCGCCGCCTTCGGCGCCCCG
>JAYVWD010000685.1:0-6612 GCA_043786345.1 Pseudomonadota bacterium | reverse complement strand
CCCGCGGGGGCTCTACACCTATGAGCTCACCACCAGGCTTCGACCTGCGCGCCGGTCGAGAAGCCGGTCGTGGCCGAGGCATTGGCGGGGCCGCCAATTTTGCCCTTGGCCGCGTCGTTCCACGTGGCGTAGGTGCCGAAGAGGCGGAGCTGCGGCCGCGCCCAGAAGCTGTCGCCGGCCGAGATCTGCGGCGCGAGCGTGAACTTGTGGAGGGTGCCGTCCTCGTAAGGATGCTTGGTGCCGGCGAACGCTTTCTTCACGGTGACGACCCCGTATTCGAACGCGAGCGAGTTGGTTTCCGAGAAGTTGAGGACCGGGCGGAAGCCGGCCATCAGCTCGTCGCGCTTCGGGGTGGCCTTGCCGTTGGTGTCCTTGAAGCCGCCGAAGTCCGTCGTCTGGTAGAGCGCGACGACGGAGGCCGAAGCCTGCGTGCCGAACTGCGCCGTGAGCTCTTCGATCAGGCGGGTGGTCGACGAGGCGTTGCGCGCGTCGAGGGTCGTCTTGTCACCCTTCGCGATGCCTTGCGCGCCGCCGTCGCCGAAGTCGCCGAGGCGGTTGCCGCGGTCGGCGCCGGTGCCGCCGAAGAGGCCTTTACCGTATTGGACCGTCACGCGGTTGAAGCCGCCGAGGACGCTCATGTTGTCGATGACGGCAACTTGGGTGCCGGTGACGGGCTCGAAGCCCGGCGACGCGGTCTTGTGGCCGCGCTTGCCGGCGCCGCCCTGGATCACGACCAGCTCGAGCTTGCCGGCGGGGCCGGCGGCGATGTCGGAGAGGCGCAGGTCGAGGTTCGTCTGCGCGGGCGCGTCTGCGACGCCGCCGTTGGTGTTGCGGGTGACGGCCGTCTGCAGGTGGGCGAAGCCGAGCGGGATGTTTTCCACGCCGAAACCCGGGCCCGAGTCGCTGAGGACGTAATAGTCGAGGATGTGGATGTCCTGGCGGCGGTAGAAGCGCTTGCCGACCCAGGGCTGCGCTTCGCCGAGGACGCCTTTGGCGGAGACGTACGCTTCGCGGAGCGCGATCGTCAGCTCGGGGTCCGTTCCGGCTGGGGCCGAGGTGGATTCCCAGTCATGGCGCCCGTCCGTGACGGCGGCGAACAGGAGGTGCGTCGAGAACACCGGCGCGGCGGCGGTCTTGCCGGCGATGGTGTTGCGGACGAACGACGCTTCCGCGTAGGTCTCGCACTCGTTGCCGAGGCGGAATTTCGCCGAGGCATTGGGCGCCTTGAAGCAAGTCTGGTCCGTGCCGCCGCGGCTCGCACCGACGCCGGAGCGCAGGTAGCCGTGGAACTCGAAGTCGGGCGTCGGCGCGGTCTGCGCCTGGCCGGCGGTCGCAAAACCGGCGACGGCGGCGAAAAAAAAGCTGGCGGGAGCAAAACTAAACCTGGGCATGGTCACCATCCACGTAAGAGTCCGGAGAAGATTCCGATAAGGGACCGGACGCTAGCATGGAAGGTTCCCAGGGCCAACGCGCCATATGGCCGGGGCGAGGAATCGCGGAAATGCCCGTTGATTCAGGCGGTTGATTTCGAGGAGCGGACAACGGGGAAGGGCGCTAAGCTCGTCCGATGCTGCACGTCGGTCCGGTCCTGCAAAGCGTCGGGGAAGGCTCCGCCGCCGTCATGTTCGAGACGGCGGGGACGGCGGCGCGCGTCGAATTCGGCGCCGCGCCGGCGCTCGGCCGCGCCGTCGCCGCCGAGCGCCGCGTGCGCGGCATCTTCCACGCGACGATGACCGGCCTGGCGGCCGACAGCCGGTACTTCTACCGCGTCGTGACGGAGCAAGGCGCCGGCGCGCTCCACTCCTTTCGTACGGCCCCCGCGCGCGGCACGCGCAAGCCCTTCCGGTTCGCGGTCTACAGCGACTGCCAGCAGCGGCCGGAAGTGCACCGCCGGATCGTCGACACGAGCCTCGTCGCGCCGGCCGCGGCCGCGGGGACGGCGCTGTGCGACGCGTGGGCGCTCGCGCTCGTCGTCGGCGACGTCGTCCAGCGCGGGAAGATCTACGACGAGTATAGAGAGCGCCTGTTCGCGCCCGCCGAGGCGCTGTTCTCGGAGGTCCCGCTCTACGCCGCGATCGGAAACCACGAAGAGGACGCGGCGTTCTACTTCGACTACTTCAACCTCCCGCGCAACGGTACGCCGGGCTATGAGCAACACTGGTATTCCTTCGACCACGGCAACGCGCACTTCATCGGCCTCGACACCAACGAGGCGTACCGCCTCCCGGTGCAGCTCGACTGGCTCGACCGCGACCTCTTGGCCGCGGGCACAGATCCGCGCACCGACGTCATCTTCGCCTTCTTCCACCACCCGTGGAAATCCGAGCTCTGGGTCGAGGGCGAGGAGGAGTACTCCGGCGAGATCGTGCGCCGGCTCGAGGCCGCGCTCGTGCGGCACGGAAAGGTCGGGGCCTACTTCTTCGGCCACACGCACGGCTATGCGCGGGGCCAGTCGAAGGATGCGCCGCTCTATTGGGTCAACGTCGCGACCGCCGGCGGCACGATCGACCATTGGGGCGAGTATGTGCAGCGGCCCTACCCCGAATTCCAAATGAGCTTCGACGACTACGGCATCGTCCTGGTCACCGTCGACGGCGCCGGGTTCTCCGGGACCAGGCTGAGCTTCGGCAGCGAGGCGGCGCCGAAGGAGGCGGAGCCGATGGACACTTTCGCGCTCCGCCGGAGCGATGACGCGCCGGAAAAGCCCCGCCTCGCCGTCGCCGCCGGCGTGCTCACCGCCTCGCCTTACGCCGGCGCCGTCCCGCACCTCGAGACGGAATGGGAGCTGCCGGGCGAAACCCGCTGGCTCCGCCGCGAGAAGCTCTACTGGAACAAGGACTTGAACGCGGGCCTGTCGCTGACCACCTTGCCTCGACCGCCCCAAAAAGGCCCCGCGCGCGTCCGCTATCGCAGCGAGCGCCTCGTCTGGAGCCCCTGGTCCGAACCGGAGATCCTCGGATGAGATGGAGCCTCGAAGGCCGCACGGCCGTCGTCACCGGCGCGAGCAAAGGCATCGGACGCGCCATCGCCCTCGAGCTCGCGGCCCTCGGCGCCCGCGTCCTCGCCGCCGCGCGCGGTCCCGACGAGCTCGCCCAGCTCGCGGCCGCCGAGCCGCACGGGCGGATTTTGACCGCCACCTGCGACGTCGGCACCTCGGACGGTCGTAACTATTTGATTTCACAGGCAACATCAAAGATGCCGCGCATCGACATCCTGGTCAACAACGTCGGCACCAACGTCCGCCGCCGCGCCATCGACTACACCGACGGCGAGATCGCCCACATCTTCGCCACCAACCTCGAGAGCGCCTTCGCGCTGTGTCGCGGCTTTCACCCGAGCCTGAGCGGCGCGGGCGGCCACGCGGCCGTCGTCAACGTCAGCTCGGTCGGCGGCATCACCGCCTTGCGCTCCGGCGCGCCTTACGCGATGACCAAGGCGGCGCTCATCCAGATGACCAAGAACCTCGCGGTCGAATGGGCCGAGGCGGGCATTCGCGTCAACTGCGTCGCGCCCTGGTACATCGACACACCGCTCGCGCAGCCGGTCTTGAGCGACGCCGCCGCGCTCAAGGACATCCTCGCGCGGACGCCGATGCGGCGCGTCGGCCGCCCGGAGGAGGTCGCCGCCGCCGTCGCGTTCCTCTGCATGGACGCGGCGTCCTACATCACCGGTCAATGCCTGGCGGTGGACGGCGGCTTCACGGTCTACGGCTTTTGAAGGCCCGGAGGGCGACCGCCCGGCGGCGCCGGCGGTCGCGTGCCTCAGTCGATGACGGTAGCCGGCTTCGGCAACGCGCAGTTGACCTTGTGCAGGTCGATCTCGCGCGACGCGTCGAGGCAGCCGTAGATGTTGTAGGTCTGCTGGCCGTAGGACGCGTGATTGCGCACGGTGACCTGGCCGTTTTCCAGCACCTCGCACGGATTGTTCATGGTGCAGCGCTCGCCGTTCTCGTTGCCCGTGTTGTTGATGCCGATGACTTCATGGGTATCGGCATGGATGATCGGCGAGCCGGAGGTCCCGCCGACCGTCTCGCAGCCCGGCGACGTGTAGCGGATCGAGTCCTTGAAGATCCACTCCGCCTCGTGCAACGAAAAGACCATGTCGTCGATCTTGCAGGAGTAGATCTTCTTCCAGTAGCCGGAAACCACGCGGATCGGCGTCGCGGCATCGGGGTGCGCGTCGGACAGGGTCAGCGCTTGCACGTGATAACGCGCCTCGATGTCGGCGTAAGTCTGCGTGAGCTGATAGAGGGTGATGTCGGTGTCCGTCATCGTCGCGAACATCACCTTCGCGGCCCGCAGCGTCGCGAGGGTCGACGAGGCGTCGGCGTTGAGCAGGCGGAACGTGCGCGTGGACGCGTGGTTGACGACGACTTCGCCCGGCTCGAGGAAGCCGTTCTCGTAGCAATGCCCGTTGGTGAGCACCATGCCCTTGTCGGTCGGCAGCGAGTCGTTGAAACGAACGTAGGAGCCGGAGCAGTCCGAAAGGGCGACGATGGCCGTGAAGTCGACGTCGCCGACCTCGAGGCGGACGCCCGCGCGCGGCGCTTTGGCGTTGAACTGGCCATCGCCCAAGGGCAAGGCGAAGGCGGTGTGCGCCGTGGTCGCGGCGAAGGCCACGAGCGCGAGCGCGGACGAAATGACGTGACGAGCACTCATTGGTACGGTCCTCCGGAATATTTTCGGCGCGGCGGAAAAGCTGGAGCCATTGTCCGCCAAGGCGCGCCCCTTTCCTAGGACCGACCGCCGTGTCCCGACGAAAAAAACGTGGCTCGATTGCCTGATGACGAAAGGCCCAAAAAGCCTTAGAACTCGCCACGGAGGTCACGGAACCAAAATGATGAGCTTGCTTGCGCACTGGCTAATTGTCGCCGCATCGATCCTGGTCACAGCCCAGATCGTCCCTGGAATCCGCGTCGAGGGCTGGGGGGCGGCGTTTGTGGCGGCCTTCGTGCTCGGCGCCCTCAACATCTTCCTCAAACCCCTGTTGATCCTGCTCACGTTGCCCCTGACGATCCTGACCCTGGGACTCTTCCTGTTGGTCGTGAACGCCTTGGTGCTCATGGCCGTCGGCAAACTGTCGTCCGGCTTCCGGGTCGAGGGCTTCCTACCGGCATTCGCCGGCTCAATCCTCATCTCGCTGTGCGCCGCCCTCGCCGACTACTTCCTCGGGGCGGGGAACTGAAAGTCTGTCGAGAAATGGTCGGATGCTAGGCGCCGGCCGGAACCGAAACCGGAGTTTACGTCGCGTAAATGAGGATTTCGGCGATGGTCGGCAACGACGCAGACGGCCATTTCTCGACAGACTTTGAGCCCCGAGGGGCTGAACCCGGCCGCGATCAGGGGCCGCGCTTATACAGGATCGTCATCGACTTCGCCCCGGCCGGGATGGCCGCCGGGTCGATCGTGACGACCGCACCGCTGACCCTGATCGCCGACGCCGGGACCGGCTTGCCGTCGATCGTGGCGGAGGTCACGGCGGCGATTTTCGGGGCTTTGACCGTGAATTGGGACTGCGCGATGGCCGCGACGTTGGCGCTGAGCTTGCCGAAGTTGGCGCTCCAGTCGGCGTCACAGATGTCGAAGACGGCGCCGCCGGTCTTGAAGGCGAGCTCTTCATAGGCCGAGCCGACCTTCGCGATCTTGCAGCCGGAGCGGGTCTCGTCGAGGCCCACGAAGCCGAAGATCACGGGGTCCTGGCCGCCCAGGTCGGGTTTGACCAGGTCGAGGAAGTTGGCGGCGTTGACGTCCTCGGCATTGTCGTCCGAGACGATCACGAACACCTTTTTCGCTTGGGGGCGGAAGAAATCGTGGAGTTTGCCCGGGGCTTCCGGCGCCAGGCCGAGCTCGAACGTGTCGAGGTGGATCTGCTTGCCGCAAGCCTTGGTGTCCGTGGACAGGCTGTCCAGGATCGAATTGTCGACCAGGGGGCCGCCGAGGCCGCCGGGGAGCTTGCTCGCGTCGGCCGCACAGATCGAGATCGCCAGCAGGGACAGGGGGTCATTGCTGCCGACCCAAGAGTCGACCTGCCGTCCGCCGCCCGAGAGCGCCGCCGCGGGCATGGTAACGCCGGTCGAGTTGAGGCCGCTGCCCGCGCCATTGCCGAGGCCGCCGTCGGCGAGCTCGCTTTCGAGCTTCTTCGATAGAAGGGCGATCTTCATGTCGCTTTGGCTCTGCACCGTGTCGACGAATTGCTCGAAGTTCTTGCGGACCTGGGCCGCCTCCTCCGACATCGAGCCGGAGTTGTCGATGACCCAGACGACGTCGATCATTCCCTGATTCTGGGTGATCGAGAAGGTCTCGGACTGGTTCACGCCGCCTTCGGCGTCGGTCTTGCTATCGCCGATGCTGGGCTTCGGGTTGGCGTTGGCGCTCGGCCTTTCCGCCGGCACCTCCGGCTTCTTCGCGACCGGTTGCTTGCCGCCCGCCCCTTGGAACGAGCTGGAATTGCACGCGGAGATCGTCACGCAAAGGGCGGTCAGCAGGGCGCGCTTCATGGGCATTTTGTTCGTTCCCGGCAACATGGAGGTGGAGCAGTGCATCGGTGGTCCCGTCACTGCAAGGATCAATCCGACCTTATCTATTTAATATTACAAGGTTAAAAATCTTGCCA
>JAYVWD010000684.1:0-2141 GCA_043786345.1 Pseudomonadota bacterium | reverse complement strand
CCTATTTGGAATGGGCGGCCCCGATCCCGAAGACTGGTCATGGCAACCTCGCGGACAAAACCGTCAGCATCCACATCTACGAAGATAGGCCTCTGGCGGTTTTTTTGGGGCACAGGAAGCTCGAATTCGAGCGGGTGGTCCGTCCGGCTAAGCGCTGGACCAAGCGCCCAGCGTAGAGCGCTTTCTGCCTTGGCAGCTAAAGCCCGAGGAGGACTTGGTCGATATGCCAAAGGGACGATATCGCTTAATAATTGGCGGGACGAAATCGATCATAAATTACACACCGAAAGCCGCGAAACCTCCGCCCATAGGCGACGCGGGCTTGGGGTTTTCCTAAAGTATTTGGGATTTTACGCGATCAAAGAGGTGCCTTAAAAAGGGGTGCGAACCATGCCGTTTGTTGCAGCTCGTGGTGTGATCGTCGGCCTCCTCGTTTGCTCCCTGCCCCTGGCAGTTGCCTGCCACAGGAAGAGCAAGAAGGGCGGCTCCTCATCAACGACCGCCACTCCTTCGCCGGCGGATCCAAGCACTCCGTCCGAGCCGTTGGGCAACCCGCTGCCGCCCCCGCCCGGTCAGCTGCAATTCACGTCGTGCGACATCGCTGGCGCGGCCACCGCCGACGATGCCAATGCAACGCTGACCGATTATGCCAGCTACAAAGCCCCGTTCGACCTCAAGCAGGAAGAAGGCGGCGGCCTCTCTTGGGTCAACGGCGACCCTTCGCCGACCGATGGCGTCGTCCGCAAGTCCGACTGGCCGGTGGCCAACTCTGGCAGCGAAACCTACTTGCTGCGCGCCAAATTCAAACTCACGCCTTCCACCAGAGCGTACTTGGTCGTCGATCTCTACCCCGCGGGCGCCGCGAAAAACGACTTCGGCGACACCACTGAGAACGTCCGCACCTTCTCTTCCTACGGCGTCAACCGGATGCGTGACGCGGCATCAATCGTCAGCGAAGACCAAGAGGCCTGCATCTCTTTCGATCCCAATGCCCAAGAGACCATGGCCTCACTGCGCATCGGTGGCGTCGGCAGCGCTGCCGACGGCAGCGTCGGCAAGATCTGGCTCACCGCGCTGACCCTCGAAAAAGTGAAAAAGGTCGGCACCTGGACGCGCTTTTCCGTCGACGGGGCCAAGACTCCTCTGACCATCAAATTGCTCGGCTACTACCCGAAGCTCAAGCAAACGTCGCCAGACTTCCCCATTACGATCCCAGCGGACGGGTCGATGAGTGAATGGGTGGATGCCAGCGCCTTCGCGCCCGGCATCAGCCCGGCGCAATTCGGCTTCGGCGGCAACATCTACTACATCCTCGAGTTTCACGACACCGAAGCTAAGCTGGTGACCGGCCCGAAGCTGCACGTCGAGGTGACCACCAACCCCGAGGTCGAACCGTACTACAAGTCCAAAGCCGACGAGCCGATTCCGGCCAACGTCCTCCTCTACCTGCCGACCTACGACTCCGACATTGGTCATCGGCGCTTCATGACAGGCTTGACAGCCGATCTCTTTCAACAGATCGCCGACCGCTTCGACGCGTTCCACCCGAATCAGCCCGCCGCCTTTGCCAGTCGCTATCATCTGATCGCCGACATGTCGCCGGCCGGCAACGCCGACCGGCCGGAGATTGCTCTGCAAGGATTCCAGCTGTTCCACAAAATGGGGTTCAACAGCGCCACCAGCGTGCTTGGCGTGCTGCCTGGTCCGATCGACGCCGAAGGGGCCAAACTCCACGTCGATCGGCGCACGGCATCGGTCGACGGCGTGTTCTACAATTCGTATTTGTTTCAGACCATCGGCTACGACATCCAGGCGATCTACGACGACATCGTCACCAACTTCGAGGGTTTGAAAGGGGGCTTCTCCGACTATGTCAGCAAGCCGAAGGATCTCGTCGTCTTCCTTTTCGACGAAATCTATGGCCCGACCATGAAACACGACGACCCCGACTATCAGACGGCGCTCTGCGCGTACTTGACTGGTCAGGGCCAAGCGGACCTGGTCGGCGGCGACTGCACCAGCGTCGTGCCGCTCTACTCGCCGCCGATGTATAACGACGAAAGCAAGCCTCCGGTCGATCCGGCCGCCGATCCGCTCGCGGCGCGCAACTGGTACTGGAAGGTGCGCTTCTGGAACTCGGC
>JAYVWD010000683.1:0-4027 GCA_043786345.1 Pseudomonadota bacterium | reverse complement strand
GACATCCTGATGGGCCGCTTCCTCGAGACGCTCGGTTATTTCCCGGTGATTTTCATGATCATCATCCTGGTGGCGTTCCTCGAGACGCCGAGCCTCACGGTGATCTCCGTCATCTTCGCGGTGCTCGGGATCTCGCCGTTCGCGTTCTACATGCGCGGACAGGTCCTGTCGCTGCGGAAGCAGACCTACGTCGAGGCGGCCGTGGCGCTCGGCCAGACCGGGGGCCGGATCATGTTCCGCCACATTTTGCCGAACGCGATGAGCCCGATCCTGGTGCTCGTGCCGTTCACCGTCACCACGGAGATCTCGTTCCTCGCGACCATCGACTTCCTCGGCTTCGGCGTGCAGCCGCCGACGGCGAGCCTCGGCGCGATCTTGCGCTCGGGCTTCGACAACGTCGAGAACCGCAGCTGGCTCGTCCTTTACTCCTCGGTCGTGCTGGTCGCGATCCTGCTCCTCGTCAACTTCATCGGCGACGGCGTGCGCGACGGGATGGACCCGCACGCCTCCTTGAGCCGGCGACAATGGAAAAAGATGGTGGCCGATGCCAAAGCCTGAACAGCTGCTGCTCGGGGCCGCGACCCTGGTATTTTTGCCCATGATCGTCTTCGCGACCTACCTCGCGGTGCTGGCGTTTGACGAGGGCGGGCGGCTCGCGGGGGCACCGGTGCTCGTCCCGGGCCAGGGCCTGGCCGGCACGCTCTATCGGCTCGAGGGCGAGGTTCAGGGCACGCTCATGGCCCCGAAGGAGTTCCCGGAGATCGCGGGCGCGCTCCAGATCCGCGCGGTACGGCAGACGCGCCGCGAGGCCCAGGCCGACCAGTGGGTCGACGACGAGCTGGCGCCGGTCCAGACGCTCCGCGCCGACCAGGTCACCGTCGCCGGCGTGCCCATCGAGCTCAACGCCACGACACGGATCGTGGCGCCCATCGTCGAGACCTTCCACGCGGAATCGGCGACGGCGCGGCTGCACCTGCATTATAGGCCGATCGCCGGGGTCCCCGTCGTCGTCTTCGGCCACTATGAGCACGGCGTCCTCCGGGACGGGACGTACGATCGCGTGCTGCTGGTCACGGCCGACCAGGTCGCACCGACGATCGCGGCGGCCGCCGCGTCGGGGCGGCTAAAGGGCGTCGTCCTCAGCGTGATCACGCTGGTGATGGCGGGGCTCGCGGGGCTTTGTCTGCGGGCTGCGTTGAAAGGGCGTCCTGATTAGTCTTGGCCACCGCGGGACGGCCCCGCGATCCAGGGCCGCCGGCGGGCGCGGCCAGGCGCAAATAAGCGCGTCCTGACGGGATTCCGGCGCATCGATCATGGCCGCAAGGCCCGGACGGGACTAGTATTCGCCTTTAGGGACCGCCGTCCCTGGGGGACTCCGCTTGATCCAGAAATCCCGGCAGCTCACCAGCACCTTGTATCTGTGCCTGGTGACCGCCGCCATCATCGCCGTTTTCGCGATCAACGCGGCGGCGCTCTATCGCTCGGTCGAGACCATCGACGACGCCAACAGGTGGGTCATCCACACGCAGGACGTCATCGACGAGCTGAACCAGGTGCAAGTCCTGGCCCGCGATGCCGAGAGCAGTCAGCGCGGCTATACCATCACGGGCGACGCCCGCTTCCTCGAGCCCTTCAACAATGCGCGCCAACAGATGGCGATCAATCTGGCCCGCTTGCATTCGCTCACCGTGGACAATCCGCTCCAGCAGCGGGCGTCCGAGGATCTGGGCGAACGCGCCCAGAAGATGATCGGCTTCTCGGAAACCGTCGTCAACGTGCGCCAGACCCAGACCGCCGCGGCGGCGGCCGCGCTGATCGCCACGGGCGAAGGCATGAGACTCATGGACAGCCTGACGCTCACGCTGCAGGAGATGAAGGCGACCGCGCGCGACCTGCTCGCCACGCGCAGCGACAACGCCCGCGCGGCCCATGACAGCGCCCTCCGCGCCTTCTGGATCCAGTGCAGCGTGAACCTGACGCTCGTCCTGATCGCCGCCGTCTTCTTCAACCGCTGGATTCAGTCGCAGGCCCGCGAGAGCGCGCGCCTCGCGCGCGAATCCTGGCTCAAGTCCGGAACCGTCGAGCTGTCGGGCGCGCTGCGCGGCGACCTGGCGCCCGCCGAGGTCGCGCGCCGCACCCTCGACTTCTTCGCCGGCTACATCGGGGCGCAGGTCGGCTCCTTCTATGTGAGCGAGCTCGGCCGCTATAGGCGCCTGGGCGGTCTCGGCCTCGAGGCGGCCGAGGCGCTGCAGACCTTCGTGGCCGGCGGCGACACCCTCCTCGCCAACGCCGTCCGCCACAATCGGATCGTGCACCTCGGCGACCTCCCCGACAATTTCCTCAAAGTCGCGACCTCGCTCGGCGCCGCACCGCCGCGCGCGACGGCGCTCGTTCCCGTGGTCAACGAGGGCCTGGTCAACGGCATCGTCGAGCTGGCGACGCTCGCCGCGTTCAGCGAGCCGGCCCTCGCGCTCCTCGAAGCCGTCCGCGAGGTCATCGGGACGAGCCTCAGCGCCGCGATGAGCCGCGCCCGCCTGCAGGACCTGCTCGAGGAAACGCAGCTCCAGGGCGAAGAGCTCCAGGCGCAGCAGGAGGACCTCCGGGTCTCGAACGAGGAGCTCGAGGCCCAGTCCCAGGCGCTCCGGGCCTCGCAAAGCCGGCTGCAGGTCCAGCAGGAGGAGCTGCGCCAGACCAACGAGGAGCTCGAGCAGCAGGCCCAGGCCGTCGAGGCGCAGCGCGCCGCGCTCGCCGAGCGCAATGCGGCGCTCGAGGCGGCCCAGGCGGAGCTCGAGGCGCGCAGCGCGGCGCTCGGCAAAGCGAGCCGCTACAAGAGCGAGTTCCTGGCCAACATGTCGCACGAGCTGCGCACGCCGCTCAACAGCCTGCTGATCCTGGGGACCCTGCTCGCCGAGAACAATGACGGGAACCTCACCGAAAAGCAGACCGGGTTCGCGCGCACCATCTGCCGCGCCGGCAACGACGTCTTGACGCTCATCAACGACATCCTCGACCTGTCGAAGGTCGAGGCCGGCAAGCTGGACCTCGCCCTGGAGGAGGTCGCGCTCACGACGCTGGCGCGCGGGCTCGAGGAGACCTTCGGCCCGCTCGCCGAGCAGAAAAAGATCCGCCTCGTCGTGGGCCTCGAGGCGGGCGTCGCGGCGACGATCACCTCGGACGCCAAGCGCCTCGAGCAGATCCTCAAAAACCTCGTGTCGAACGCCGTCAAATTCACCGACCAGGGCTCGGTCGAGGTCGCCTTCCGGAAGGGGGTCGAGCCGCATGCGGTCGCGGTCACCGTCAAGGACACCGGGATCGGCATCCCCAAGGACAAGCAGCAGAAAATCTTCGAGGCCTTCGAGCAGGTCGACGGCTCGACCAGCCGCAGCTATGGCGGCACCGGGCTCGGGCTCACGATCTCGCGCGAGCTGACCAAGCTGCTCGGCGGGAAGATCGGGATCGAGAGCGCGCCGGGGAAGGGCAGCACGTTCACCCTGTCGTTGCCGTTGGTGGCGCCGGCGCCGCTGGCGTCGGAGGAGGCGCCGGCGCCGGCCCCGGCGTCGCCGCCCCGGCCCGAGGCGCACCGGGAGCCGCCGCCCGCAAACGACGTCCTCCCGCGCCCGGCCAGCGGCCACGAGGCGGTCCAGGGCGACGTCGGGCCGCTCGCCGAGGGCGAGCTCCGCATCCTCATCGTCGAGGACGACCGCGACTTCGGCACGAGCCTCCTCGAGGTCGCGCGCGAGTCCGGGTTCAAGGCGGCCCTCACGACGAGCGGCGAGGCCGGCCTGGCTTTCGCGCGCCAGTTCCCGGTGAGCGCGATCCTCCTCGACATCCGGCTCCCCGACATGAGCGGGCTGAGCGTCCTCGAGTCCCTCAAGCGCTCCGCCGAGACGCGCCACGTACCGGTCCACATCATCTCGGGCGTCGACCACTCCCGAAACGCGCTCAAGCTCGGCGCCATGGGCTACCTGATGAAGCCCGTCGAGAAGTCGCAGCTCCTGACCGTCTTCGAGCGCCTGGAGCACGTCCT
>JAYVWD010000682.1:0-5088 GCA_043786345.1 Pseudomonadota bacterium | reverse complement strand
CTTCCATGGCGAAGTTGAGGCGGTCGTCGAGGGTCCAGGCGTTCATCCGGTCGAGCAAGTCCTGGACCTCGGCTTGGCGCGTGATGAGCTTGTCCATGGCGCCCGGGTCGAGGTCCTCGCCGAACTTGAGGTTGATCTCCTCGAACTCCTTGAGGAGGTTTACGATTTCCTGCGCGCCTTCCTGGACGCACTCTTTGACGGTCTTGGTGTCGTCCAGGATCGGCTCCTGCTCGAGGAAGCCGACGGAGTACCCTTCCGACAACATCGCCTCGCCCTGAAACTCCTTGTCGACGCCCGCCATGATGCGCAGCAGCGTCGACTTGCCGGAGCCGTTGAGGCCGAGCACGCCGATCTTGGCGCCGTAGAAATAAGACAGCGAGATGTCGCGGATCACCTGCTTGCCGGTCGCCTTGTGGACCTTGGCGATGCGCACCATCGAGTAAATGATCTTTTGTCCGTTGTCACTCATTGCGGATCCAGTCCTCTCGGGTCAAATCGCGGTCAAATCGCGGTCAAGCGGCCTTGCGCTTGAGCGACAGTGTCAGGATGAACTTCGCCACCGGCTCATTGCCGAGCTTCTTCGGGACGATGGCCGTGACGGTGACGGGCATCTCGACGCGCTCGCCCGTCTCGATGGCCTTTTGGACGAGGTCGCGGACCAGGACGCCTTCTTCGCACACGAAATGGACGTCGCCCTCGGCCCGCTTCAGGAAATCGGCCGACAGGCTCTTGAACACGAGCGACACCGGCTCGCCGCTCTCGCGGATGGCCTGCATCGCCGTAAAGCCCGCCGCCAGATCGGCGCCGGCCGCGAGCACCGCGAAGTACATGCTCCCCAGGTGGTTTTTCTGGCGGCGCCCGAGCGGGATCCGCACGACGAAGCGCTCCTTCCCCATTTCGACGACCGACGGCCGCACGAAGAAGAGCAGGGGGATCTTGCTCAAGCCGAACGCCCGCAGATACAACGTCGCCATCAAAGTCTTGGGGTTCGACAAAAGGCCTGCAAAGGACAGCAATGGGGCTCCGGCGCTTTGGGACGCTTCATATAACCGCTAGCGCCCGGACCTTACAACTCAAAAGGCCGCTCGTTGGCCGGAGCTCAAAAAGGCCTCATGTTACCATTGCTCATCTCACCTCGGAGGACCCCCAGATGTCGTTCCTATCCCGCCTCGCGACTGCCATCGAGAAGCATCAAGAGCCGGCGGCTGCCCGCCAAAGCCGCCGGATCTGGGTCCAGAACCTAGGCCTCATTTCGGCTTCCGGAGCGGTCATGTGGGCTTGCGGCGCGAAGGACGACGGCAAGGCCGAGACCGGGACCGCCGCGCCGAAGGACGACCCGGTCGCCGACGGCACCACGCTCAATGGGGCCCTGGCGCTCGAGCACGAGGCGATCTCGCTCTATACCCAGGCCTCGAAGCTCGACGTCTGGACCAAGGACGCGACCTATGGCCAAGCGCTCCTCACGATCGCCGCCTCCTTTCTCGACCACCACAAGGACCACCTCAAGGTCCTCCAGGGCGCCATGGCGGCCCTCAAGGTGAAGGACCCGAAGGTTGCCGACGCCGTCACCGCGCAGTCCGACGACACCTACCTCCAGGCCGCGGTAAAGGCTGGCTTCAAGCTCGACTCGACGACCACCGTGCTCCAGCTCGCGGCCGCCAAAGAGGCGGGCGCGGCGAAGGCCTATGCCGGCGCGATCAAATCGTTGACCGACGTGAACTACGCCTACCAGTCCGGCCTCCACTCGGGCGACGAGGCGGCGCATTTCGGCGCCCTCCGCGCCGCGCTCTTCGCGCTCCTCGGCGACAAGTCGATCGCTAACGACAAGGTCGTCCCGGGCCCGTTCCCGACGTCCTGGATCCTGCCGATCTAGAGGTCGTCGCCCGTCACCAGGCGGTGCACCGACCCGACGCTCAGCTCGAGCTCCTTCGCGATCACCTTGAAGGACTTGCCTTCGACGCGGAGGGCGCGGGCGCGCTGTTGTTTTTCGTTGCTCACTTTGACCGGAGCGCCCAGCCGCACGCCGCGTTTTTTCGCCGCCTCGAGCCCCGCCCGCACGCGCGCCACGATCGTGTCGCGCTCGATCTCGGCGATCTCGGCGAAGGCCGCCAGCATCGTCCGGCGGAACGGGTTCTCGTGCCCGAGGTTGAGGACGGGCTGCGTCACCGAGATGAAGGCGACCCCCGACTCGTCGAGGTTCAGCAGAAGGCGGATCGCGGTCGTCGCGTTTCGGCTGAAGCGATCGAGGCGGTAGACGATGATTGTGTCGAGGCGTCCGGCGTAGGCGTCCTCGAGCATCTTCTGAAAGCCCGGGCGGTTGGTGGTCTTGCCTGAGATACCCTCGTCTTTGTAGATGGTTACCAGCTTCGGCCGCTTGCTCTCCGCGAGGTCCACGAGCCACCTCTCGACGGCCAGCATTTGACTATCGAGGTCCTGTTTGTCGGTCGACACCCGGTAATAGACGGCAACTTTGTCCATGCATCATGATCCTCGATTTCCACGACGGAGAAAAGCCCGTTCCCGACCGCCCGGTTTGCCAGTCCGGGCGCGGCACTCTTTTGCGCTATATCGGCGACTTATGAGGCGCGGTCAACCTCAGGCTCCTGAAGTCCTGGCTGAACCGAGGTCAATTCACGCCTTCGCGACGAAACTACGATATTCGGATACTCACAAAGGCGCCACAGTCCATACGCCAAGGAGAAAACTGCGACGAAGGAGGGGATGATCGCCAGCATGAAGGCCGCCTCGATGCCGAATCGCGGCGCGAGCGCGCCAACGAGACCGCGCGTCAGGCAGAAGATCACGATGCCGTGGCACAGATAGAGGCTATAGCTCACTGCTCCAAGCAGAGAAAATCCCCGCCAGTGCAGGATGCTAAAGCCGGAAAATCGGAGGACGATCGGGAGGAAGGCGAAGAAGAGTAGCGCTTCGCAACCGATGATCATGCCTACTCGCTGGGCGAAGGCCGCACAAACCACCAGGAGCAACGATGCCAACGCCCCGAAGCGCGGTCGCGGCGCCGCTCTTTTTGCAAAGGCGGCATTGATCACCGCGGCTAGCATACCGTAGCCGAATCCGTGGAGTATGTGCCGGCTCAGTTCTCCGGCGACGTTGAGCGCAAGATTGATCGCGCGCACAATTACCGTCGGCAGACCGGCTACGGTTTGAAGCGAGGGACTCGGCAGCAATGCGAGCAATCCGATTACCGTTACGAGCGCTACTGGCCGCTGGCCTCTTGCAAACACGGCCATTAACGGCAGCGCAAAGTAGAAAAGCAATTCGATCCGAATGCTCCAAAACACGCCGCCGTTGATCAGCCAAGTCTGGGCGGCTCCGTTCACGTCCGGAAAGCCAGACGCGGGGAGTCCGACGAAGACCCATTTTGCCACCTCAGTCGCGAGCTCGCGCGGAGGTCGGCGCAGCTCGAAGCCAGACTGCACCGCAACGACAAGAAAAATAAGCGCCAACGAGCCGAGATAGGCCGGCATAAGACGCTTGACGCGGGCCATGAAAAATACGCGCAACGAACCGAGCCGGCCGCCCCGGTTCAAGACCTTGGACCAAAAGAGAAATCCCGTGATCATGAAGAAAAAGCTAACAGATCGCGGTCCGACGAAGGCGCCGAAGGAGTCTTCTGGAACCTGCCATGGATCGCCAAGGACCGCGCGATAGGTCAGGTAAAAGTGATAGAGCGCGACGCTAATGGCTAGAAGGCCCCGCAGGCCCTCCAACTCGGGATGAAAGCCGGTGGACAGCAGGCGTTCGGCTATAAAGGTGCGAGTAAAGGGGCTGTGCTTAAGGCAGAGGCACGCGACGGCGGCGAATCCAGCGACCCCGATCAGGTAAAAGAGAACGAGAAATGCAGTCGTCATGGGCAAGTTCAATCCGGTCCCCTCTCGAACGAGGCATGCTCTTGATCGGGTTTCCTGGCGGAAACCATGAGTTACCAGACTTTAAAACCTTCACACCGGTTTTTATTGGAGAAAGCTGACACTTTGGTGCAGAAGCCGGGAACGAACCGCATGCTAAGATTTAGTAAAACGCGACTCCTTACTTTGGTGATCGGCCGTTAATGGTTAAGGATTTACCTTCAATGATAAGACACGGGGCAGCCGAGGGTCAGCACGTCCGCCCTTTCCATGACTGTAAGGTCCATGTGCTGATCTTGAACTTTAAGTCGGAAGCTGCATCGGCAGCGTGCGCCGTCGCCGTGTCCCGCTCGACTTACAAGAACCTGGAAGTCGTCCTCCTCGACAACACGGACGTTGGCACGACCCGCCTCCGGGAGCAGGCCGTGCTGAGCAATGCCAGAATCGTGGAGACCGGCGGCAACCTTGGCTACGCCGGCGGCAACAACGTCGGGATCGAACTCGCCGCGCGCGAAGGGGCGGACGTCATCCTTATCCTCAACCCGGATGCGATCGTGGCGCCCGACGCCATCGAGCAGATCGTTGCGACGTTTCGCGCGGACCCCACGGTCGGCATATGCGGCGGCCTTGTCTTTGTGGGGGAACCAAGTGTTCGGGCCTCGTGGCTCCGCCCGGAGCGGGGATTTACGATCGAGAAGGACGAGGTCCCCGCGAGCGAGGACGGAATCCGCGATCACGTCATCGACACAGGATACGTGGAAGG
The DNA here is from genome assembly GCA_043786345.1 of Pseudomonadota bacterium. GTDB lineage: Bacteria > Bdellovibrionota_B > Oligoflexia > Oligoflexales > CAIYRB01 > JANOTL01. The sequence continues at coordinate 456 of JAYVWD010000682.1, read as the reverse complement.
ATGCGCACTCGCCCTCCGGCGTGAGATGCTGGTCAAGATTGGGATGTTGCGGCCTGAATTTTTTCTATATTTTGAGGAGTCCGAGCTTTGCCTCCGTGCGCGCGACGCAGGGTGGCGGGTCGTCAATCGCCTCAACGCCGTCATTCGCACCGTACCTGAGACCTCCGTGCGTCCAACGCGCGAGTATTACATGGTACGAAACGCCATCTTGATCTCGCGCGTCCGCCGTCTTCACCTTGGCGCAACCGTGTGGCGTTTTGCCAGGGAACTTATAGGCACCCTTTGGCGCTTCCCAGATACGACGCGTTCGCGGCGGAGGGGGCTGCTGAGCAGGGCTTTGATCGACGGCCTCACGCTTCGAATCACCGCCGAGCCGCCGCGCCTATCCATGGACCCATAGCCCCGCAACCGAGGCCCGGACATCCATGGCACGCTATTCCGCACGAGCCTGAGGGG
>JAYVWD010000681.1:0-6195 GCA_043786345.1 Pseudomonadota bacterium | reverse complement strand
GATGATCTTGGCGATCTGGCGGTCCTCGCACATGCCGGAAAGGCCGTCGGAGCAGGTCAGATACACCTGGCCGGGCTTGGTCTCGATCTCGTAGATGTCCACGTCGCAGCGGTCGCCGAGGCCGATCGCCCGCACCAGGGCGCCCTCTTTCGCCCCCGGTTGCACGGCGGAGCGCGGCAGCCAGCCTTTGGCGAGGAAGTTGCCGACGCTGTGGTCGAACGAGAGCTGAAAGATGTGCTTCTTATAGTACATGTAAGTGCGGCTATCACCGACGTGCGCCAGGTGGAGCTTGGAGCCGACGAACATCAGACAATTGAGCGTGGTGCCCATCCCGTTGACTTCGGCCTCGCGGCGGCCGCGGTCGAGGATCTCGGCGTTCACCTTGTCGATCGCGGTGATGAGGAAGGGGTTGATCTCCTCGTACCGGATCGCCTCGGTGTTGAGGAAGGACTTGCGCAGGCCGTTGACGGCCATGCTCGACGCGATCTCGCCGCCGTTACGACCGCCGATGCCGTCGGCGACGATGCCGAAGCCGGCCATCTCATCGTAGTAGAGGCTATCCTGGTTGTTTTTGCGGCGTCGCCCGACGTCGGTCGCGCCTGCCATCCGAACTTGCACGTCGTTGTCCTGTAAAGGTTCCCTCGCCTATCGGACCGCCCCGGGCCGCCTTTACGCGAAAAGCGCCGAGGGGACCCGGGGGACGCCCCCCGCGAGGGGCGATAAACCCCCTGACTTTCGGCGCGACGTCGGGTATTTTGCCGGTTCGTCAAGGCCCAAGGATTCATAAGCGGGAGACCAGGTCACAATGAAGGTGGCGCTCGATAAGTGGGAGCATTTCGGGACCTCGATCTTCTCCGTGATGACGCAGAAGTCCCTCGCCGCAGGCGCGGTCAACCTTGCCCAGGGTTTTCCGGACTTCGACGGCCCGGAAGCGGTAAAGGACGCGGCGATCCGCGCCATCAAAGGCGGCCTCAACCAATATGCGCCGGCGCCGGGGCTGCTCGAGCTCCGCAAGCTCCTGGCCGCGCGCCAGGAACGCCGCACCGGCCTCAGATTCGACCCCGACACCGAGGTCACCGTGCTCTCGGGGGCGACCGAGGCCATCTACTGCGCGTTTCAGGCCTTCTTCCGCCCCGGCGACGAGATCCTGGCCTTCGCGCCGTACTACGATTCGTATCCCGCCGCGGCCTTCGGGGCCGGCGCCCGCCTCGTCGGCGTGCCGCTCGAGGCCCCGGACTTCCGCTTCGACGCCGCCCGCCTGGCCCGCGCCGTGACCCCCCGGACGCGCGCCATCATCCTGAATACACCGCACAATCCGACGGGCCGCGTCTTCGACCGGGACGAGCTCGAGGTCGTCCGGAAGCTGGCCCTCGAGCATGACCTGCTCGTCATCACCGACGAGGTCTACGAGGAGCTCGTCTACGCGCCCGCCCGGCACGTCTCGTTCGCGACGCTGCCCGGCATGGCCGAGCGCACGCTCACCATCTCGTCCACGTCCAAGACGTTCAGCTTCACCGGCTGGAAGGTCGGCTACGCCTTCGCGCCGGTCGCCCTGACGAAGGCGCTGCGCGCGGTGCACCAGTTCACCGTCTTCTGCTCGGCGACGCCGCTGCAGGCGGGGATGATCGAGGCGCTCAAGCTGCCGGAGACCTACTTCGAGGAGCTGCGCGCCGACTACGCCGTGCGGCGCAGGGCGCTCCTGCGCATCCTCGACGGTGCCGGCTTCAAGTGCAGCGAGCCGCAGGGCACCTACTTCATCCTGGCGGACTACGCGGCCCACCGCGACGTTCCGGACCGGGAGTTCGCCGACTGGCTCACCCAGGAGGTGAAGGTCGCCTGCATCCCGCTCTCCGTGTTCCACGACGACCCGACGGCGGCCGAGCGGACGAACCGGCACGTGCGCTTCGCCTTCTGCAAGGGCATGGACACCTTCCGGGCGGCCGAGGCGAACCTGGCGCGCCTCCGGCACTGAGCAGGGTTCACCGGCCCTTTACTCGAAAAAGCGCTTCGCCGGCGGGGCCACCGGCTCGTCGTCGACCTCCGGCAGGTGCACCCAGCCCTCGCCCGCGACGAAGTCCTGCGGCTTCGCCGTCGTTCGTCCGGCGTGGTGCATCGCCCCGACGAAGGCCGCCAGGAACGCGTGAAAGCCCTCGACCGACCCGGTGACGGCGGCGAGGTCCTCGGGCTCGTCCGGGTCCTCGAGCCAGCCGGCGTCGAGCATCGCCTCGACGATCTGGACCCTTTGGTCCAGTCCGGACTCGAAGCTCCGGTAGGCGAGCCGCACGTCGTCGGGGAGCTCGAGGATCACCTTGATCGCCTCGAGGGCGTGGGCGATGGAGGTCTCCTTGAGGGCCACTTTGGGCGTCAGGCCGTTGAGCCGGCGCTGAAGGGTCCGGGCGCGCGTCACGAGTGGCGCCATGTTCGAGCTATAGGACGGCTCGAGGCGTTCGGCCTCAAGGTCCACGAGCTGAAGCACGTCCCAAAGCCTTTGGCTCTGCGGGTTCACGGGCCGGGCCTTGCGCGCACCGCGCCGCCGCACCTGCGAGGAGATGGAGAGCATGTAGGCGACGGCCAGGTCGTCGCATTTCACAGCACCCGGACACGTCGGCCGCTGGCAGGCCACGCACGGGGGCACGGTCAGCGGGCAGTCGACGAAGACCTGGTGAAAGGGGCCGCCGTGAACCAGGACCTCGACCAGCCGCTCGTCGGAAAACAAGGTGCCAAAAGAGCCGATCTTTTCATATACTTTTACTATCTTCAGCGGCCTCTCCGTCAGCGCCTCGCCCTCGAGCACGGCCAAGGCCGTTTTATTGGCGTTCGGGCCCGACAGGTGGACGCCGGCGAAGCGGCCGCGGGCGGAGCGGCTCTGGAAGCTCGGGTTTGGGGTGTCAGGATTCATGGTGAAGCGGCTCGTCAATCTGCTGATTTGGGCGATTATAGCGGCTGGCCTCGCCCTAAGCCAGCCAACTCCGTCGTTTGCCGTTCCGGTGAACTACGCGGCCCTCGCGCGCCAGAAATTCACCCAAAAAAAGTACGATGAAGCCGTCGATCTCTATCGGAAACACCTAAGAAAGGCGCCCCGCGACTTCAACGCGTGGAACCAGCTGGGCGCCTCTTACTATCACACGGGTCAGCCGAAAAAGGCGCTCCGCTATTTAAAGCACGTCGAGCGCAAGACCATCGACAAATCCTACAACTACTACTACCAGGGCCTCTGCTACGCCGCCGCCGAAGAGCCGGGAAAGGCCAAGGAGTACTTCGGCTTCGCGGCATCCCGCTTTTCTGACGAGTACGCCTCCCGCGCCAACTTCGAGGTCGGCGTCGTCGAGTACAAAGCCAAGAACAAGACCCGCGCCCAGTTCTGGCTCACCCAATACATGCAGAAATACCCGCAAGGCGTCTACCGCGCCCAGGCCCAGCGGATGCTCACGAGCCTGCAGATGAACCAGTGGCTCCCCGAGGTCGAGGGCGTCGAGAAGCCCGACATGGAGAAGGCGCTCTACCGCTACAACAAGCTGTCGCTGATGCCCCTCCCGCACTTCTGGTACCTCCAGGGCGGCTTCCGCACCGACGAGCAAAGCGGCCAGGAGCCCGCCGGCGCCCAGGGCGGCCTCAAGGCCAACGGCCGCCGCGACATGGCGGCGCTCCTCAACGCCGGCATCGGCGCCGGCCCCTGGCGCGACGGCTCGATGACGGCGTTCGGCGGCTACACTTACCGGCAGGCCTGGATCACCGACGAGGACCGCATCAACGAGTACGTCAAAAGCCCCGGCGACTTCGAATACTTTCCCCTGCGCGGCGACCTGCTCGAGCGCCGCCACCAATTCTACGGCGACTTCCGCCGGGACATCGGCAAGCTCTTCTATACCGGCTTCTTCCTGCGCTTCGAGTTCGCCCGCATCGGCTCGACCTTCTTCCCGAGCCCCGACGACAGCGAGCTGCGCAAGGTCCTGAAAATCAGCGACACCCTCAACTTCATCCCCTGGATCGGCGCGAGCTTCGTCGAGAACATGCGCACGCTCTTCTATTTCTATATGCGCAAAGAGGTGAATGAGGATTCGCCGGACACTTCGAACAAGTCCTACGACTTCGGCATCGGCGGCGGCACGCCGACCATCTCGTTCGGCCTTTCGCACGAGATGGACTGGCCGGACATCCCGCTGACGGTCGGCATCGAACTCTTCCGTTACTCCTTCATTTACAACGACTTCTGGCTCGATTACGACCGGACGGGGGGCATCGTGTCGGTGGAGCACGAGCTGCTCCCGAGTTGGTTCCTCGAGGCCTCGGTGGGCTACTACATGGACAGCTACATCCTGCCGCGCATCAAGCAGAAGACGTGCTCGAGCGCCCCCGTCCTGCCGACGTCGAACGGCGGCACGGGGCCGGTGACGCCGCCGGCGACCGGCGACCAGCCCGCCGATCCCGCCGAGCCGCCGGTCACGCAGTGCCCCCGCGACGACACGGGTCTCATGTACAGCGCCGGCGTGTACTGGAACTGGTCGCAGTTTCAGCGCTTCTCCGTGAGCCTGCAGCAGGTCGAGAACCACAACACCGAGCAGAAAGAGTTCGAGCAGTCGAAGCAGACGATCCAGGCCACCTTCACCATGGCGTTCCCGAGCGTGAAGCGCGTCTCGCGCTACGTGGACCGCTACGCCGACTCGGCGTTTACCAAGGATGCCGACTGATGCGCGTCGATCCCAAGACCATGGCGCTCTTAGTGGAAGCGCAACAAGGTAAAATCCCTGTGCTTTTCTCGGGAGATGGCTTGGGGATCACCTTCCAGACGCACATCCTCAAGGTCGACACGGAACGGGTCATGCTGGAGAACCGCGTGCTGCCGCGCTTCATCCGCGCCGTCGTCGGCTCGAAGAACTTCTCGCTCCAGGCCCGCATGGTGCGCTTCCAGTCCGACCGCCTCGGGACCGACGGGGAGCACGTCATCTTCCCGCTCGGTGAGAACTCGATGATCGAGGAGACCCGGCAGGCCGAGCGCTTTTCGTTCGCGGCGGAGGAGCGCGTCATCGTCGAGATCCTGAACCCTTATGACGGCGAAACGCGCCTGAGCAAGGCCGTGATGGACATGTCGGCGACCGGCATGTCGCTGTCGACGACCTTCGATTCCCAGCTCTTCAAGGCCGAGACCTTCCTGCCGTCCCTGCGCGTCATGATCGACGGCGAGCTCTATACGCAGACGCGCGGCCGGGTCGTGTACAATCGGAAGCTCCTCGACCTGTCGGGCCAGCTGCGCACCCAGGTCGGCATCAAATTCGAGGGCCAAGCCCCATGATCAACGGCAATGGAACGAACGGAACGAGCCTCGCCCCGTCCCCGGCCGCGCCCCAGCCGGGGCTCGACGCCGCCGCGCTGCACAAGCCCAAGCTCAAGAAATGGCAGCGGATCTTCGTCAACCGCTCGCTCAACATGGCGAACATCCGGTCGATCGGCTTCGACATGGACCACACGCTCGTCCAGTACAAGCGCGAGGCGTTCGAGGCCTTGGCGTTCCGCGAGACGCTCAAGAAATTCATCGCCGCCGGCTACCCGGAAGAACTCTCGGAGCTCACCTTCGATCCGAACGTCCTGATCCGCGGCCTGCTCGTCGACATGGACCGCGGCAACGTGCTCAAGGTGGACGGCCACAAGTACGTCAAGACCGCCTTCCACGGCCGCAAACGCCTGGCGAAGGACATGCGCCACAAGCTTTACAACAGCGAGAGCTACAAGGCGGCGGACCTCCTGTCGGTCGACACCTTCTTCGCTTTGAGCGAGGTGCAGCTCTTCACCGAAGTCGTCGACTACATGGACCGGCACCCCGGGAAGATCCAGAAGACGTACCGCGAGGTCTACCGGGACCTGCGGAAGTTCATCGACCTGAGCCACGCCGACGGCAGCATCAAGACCGAGGTGCTCGCGAACCTCGACCGCTTCATCAAGAAGGACAAGTACCTGGCGGCGACGCTGCGCCAGCAGATCGAGGCCGGCAAATCCTTATTTCTACTGACGAATTCTGGCTGGGAGTACACCGAGAAGCTGATGACCTTCGTGCTCTCGGGCGAGCAGGAGGAGGCGAAGGACGCGCACAACAACAACGGCGGGGGCGCCGGCGAGTTCAACAACTGGCGCGACTACTTCGAGTTCGTCGTCGTCGGCTCGGGCAAGCCCGGCTTCTTCCAGGGCAGCCAGCCGTTCTAC
>JAYVWD010000680.1:0-2575 GCA_043786345.1 Pseudomonadota bacterium | reverse complement strand
CCTCTTCAACAAGCTCGACTCGGCCCTCAACTCGATCGCCGGCTACCGCGCCACCCTGGGCTCCGTCCAGTCGCGCCTCAACTCCGCGATCAACACCATCGACATCTCGAACGAGAACCTCATGGCGGCCCAAAGCCGCATCCGTGACGTCGACTACGCGGCGGAAACCGCCAAGTTCACGCAGTCCCGGATTCTTCAGCAGGCCGGTATCTCGGTCTTGGCGCAAGCCAACTCGACCCCGGAAGCGGTGCTGGCGCTCCTGCGCTAAGTTATTAAAATTTCTAGTATTTTTAACGGCGGGTAGGCCTTACCCGCCGTTTTCGTTTATATGGCGGCCATGGAAACCGCCGTTCAAACGACCTACGACGCGATGGCCCTCAAGCTCGGCAAGGTCGTGCCCGACTTCGAGCTCCGCGACAAAGCCCGCCTCGTGGTCGAGATCCAGAAGCTCAAAAAGCTCCGGGACGCAATCATCCTCGGCCACAACTACATGGAGCCGGTGCTCTTTCACACCGTCGCCGACGTGACGGGCGATTCGCTCGAGCTCTGCCGCAAGGCGGCGCAGACGACGGCCAAGGTGATCGTGTTCTGCGGCGTCGAGTTCATGGCCGAGACGGCGAAGATCATCAATCCGGGGAAAACGGTGCTGATCCCGTCCGAGAAGGCCGGCTGCTCGCTCGCGTCGAGCATCACGGCGCAGGACGTGCGGAACCTCAAGGCGCAGTACCCCGGCGTGCCCGTCGTTACCTACATCAATACGTACGCCGACGTGAAGGCCGAAACCGACATCTGCTGCACCTCCGGCAACGCGGTCAAGGTCGTGCAGTCGCTCGGCGTCGACCGCGTCATCTTCATCCCCGACGAATATCTGGCGAAAAACATCGCGCGCGAAACCGGCGTCAAGGTGATCTTCCCCGAAGAGAACCCGGTGAAGGCCTTCAAAGCCGAGGCGGGCGTCGAGAAGGTCTTCATCGGCTGGCACGGCAAGTGCGAGGTCCACGAGCAGTTCACCACCGACGACATCGCCCGCGTCCGCAAGCAGTTCCCCGACGTGGTCGTGCTCGCGCACCCCGAATGCAGCCCGGAGGTCGTCGAGGCCTCGGACTTCTCGGGCAGCACTTCGGCCATGATCAGATACGTGCGCGACGTCCAGGCGCCCCGCTATCTGCTGCTGACCGAGTGCGCGATGGGCGACAACATCATCGCCGAGCACCACGACAAGGACATCCTGCGCCTGTGCTCGATCCGCTGCCCGCACATGAACCAGATCACCCTCGAGGACACGCTCGCGGCCCTGGAGCACATGCGCTACGAGGTCGACGTGCCGGCGGACGTCATCGCCAAGGCGAAGCGCGCCATCGACCGGATGCTGGCGATCGGCTGAGGGCCCGTGATGAACGGCGACAGCGTCGGCAGCATGAAAAAGGGCCAGTGTCCCGGCCGCATTTCTCCGCCTGGGATTCGGCGGCGGCGGCTTTTTTAAGCCGGCTGTGGGCGCGGGGCGTGATACATCCTTCGGCGAATCCGCGGGTTACTGATCCCACGGGCGGGCAGCTCGACCGCGACTCCTAACCGGCTGTTATCAAAGCGCTAAATTCCGACTTAAGTCGCGACCGCAAGTGACCGAAAAGCTTGTGATGCGACTACACCACGCCACAATCACCTTCGTGATCCTAGCCTTTTGCGCTTGTGGCAAGGGCGAGAAGTCCGACTCCCGCTCCGCGCTCAACCCGGCGCTCGAGGCGGTCCAGGTCGACGCGGCCGTCAAAAGCGACGCCGCCGGCGTGACGACGTCGACCCTCAGCGTCGCCAGCTCGAACACCCAGATCGTGCGGGCGAGCGCCGCGAGCAAGATCGCCGGCACTCAGATCGCCTTTTTGCCCGGCTCCTTCGACACCGACACCGACGTCGGCCTCGGCGAGGGCAAGTCGATCGCCTCGAAGAAAAATCTGGCGGGGCTCGGTTTCAGCCCGCAGACCGTCGTGACCGCGGTGGGTCCGGCCATCCTCGTGTCATGGACTTATGACGAGGACTCGTCGCGGCCTTTCACGCTGACCGTACCGGCGCCGGCGCCCCCGGCCGTGCCCGCCGTCCCGAACGCCGCGGTCACGCCGCCCGCAGCGACGGTCATCGTCGCCGAGCCGGGCACGACCGTCACGTTGCCGGCGCCGGCCTTGGCGCTCACCGAAAGCGCGGCCAATCTGGTCGTCCTCTACATCCGGCACGTCCCCCACAGCAACGAGCGCAAGGTCGGCCTGATCGGCGCCAAGGCATTGGCGCAGAATGGCGCCACGCTGACCTTCCAGGCTTCGAGCTATGGCGCTTACCAGGCCGTTTACCTGAGCGAGGTCGCCCCGGCGACCGTCGCCGAGAACACCACGACCGACACCCTCGAGGTCATCTCGGTCGACCCGTCGCAGTATCCGGCCGGCCCGACGCCGGTCTTCACGCCGACGCCATCGAACGGGGCCGCCCCCGAGGCCTTCGAGATCTCGGGCCCGACCGTCAACCAGCTCGTCGGCGCCAAACTGAAGATCTCCTGGGACGAGTCCAAAGGGGCCTCGTCCTATGAGTT
>JAYVWD010000679.1:0-1613 GCA_043786345.1 Pseudomonadota bacterium | reverse complement strand
CCGGCGGCGGCTGGGCCGAGAAGTTCGTGAAGTACCTCGCCTCCACCGAGCACACCGACATCTTCCTCAAGGGCGTGATCTCGGTGAGCGACGTGACCTACTTCGTTTGCTTCATCGCCATCTTCCTCTTCTTCACGAACGTCGTCCTCGATTCGCAGCGCTGGAGGTAATATGAAAGCCGGACTCCTGATTCTTCCGTTCCTCGCGCTCCTCGTCGGCGCCGTCGGCACCGCGGTCGGCTCGGCGCTGCCCGACATGCACTGGATCGCCCAGGCCGCGTGGGCCCTCGCCGCCAGCATCGTGCTCCTCTGGGTCGTCCTCGACCTCGAGAACTTCAAGGCCGCGTTCCTCCGCAAGGGCGCGAAGTACGGCGCCAGCTCCGGGATCGTCGTCCTCCTCGGCGTCCTGATCATCGCCGGCTTAGGCAGCCTCGCCGCGCGCCCCCGCTTCAACAAAAGCATCGACCTGACCCGCGACAAGCTCAACACCCTGTCGGAGCAGTCGAAAAAGCTGGTCGAGACGATCGCCGAGCAGAGCAAGGCCGGCGGCAAGCCGGTCACCATTACGGCGTACGTGGGCGAAGAGGCCGGCCAGCAGCAGCTCCGCGACCTGATCGAGATGTACCAGGCCGCCGGCGCCAACTTCGCCGTCGAGTACGTCGACCCGAACAAAAACCCGACCCGCGCCCTCGGCGACAAGGTGACCGAAGGCAATACCGTCATCCTCCGCCGCGGCGAGCAGGAAAAACGGATCAGCGCCTTCAACGAGGAAAAGCTCACCAACGCCCTCGTCAACGTCCTCAAGGAAAAGTCGAAGAAGGTCTACTTCACCACGGGGCACGGCGAGGGCTCGCTACGCGGCACCGAGCCGAACGGCTACGCGACCGTCGTCACCGAGCTCGAAGGCAGCAAAAACAAGGTCGAGGAGCTGAGCCTGCTCGCGGCCGTCAAGGTCCCCGACGACGCCGACGCGCTCGTGATCGCCGGTCCCAAGTACGATTTCAAAGAGGAGGAGGCCCGCGCCATCGAGGACTTCCTCAAGCGCGGCGGCTCGGTCCTCGTCATGGAAAACGCGCTCTCGCCGGCCGAGATCCTCAACAAGACGCTCGAGAAATTCGGCGTCCGGCTCAACGACGACATCGTCATCCTGGAGCCCAACTCCCAGGCGGCGCTGATGATCGGCCAGAACAACGCCATCGTTTCGGAGTTCGACGACTTCAACCCGGTGACGAAGGACTTCGCCCGCCAATCCCAGGTCTCGCTCGTGATGCCGTTCACCCGGACGATCACCGAGGTCAAGGACAACGCCAACAAGCTCAAGGTCACGCTCGCCGGCAAGACCCCGAAGGACTTGGTCCGGGTGAAGGACGTCCGCAAGCCGGAGGATCTGAGCAACATCGACCCGAGCCGCCTCGAGACCGGCGCGGCCCAGCCCGTCATCGCCGTCGCCTTCGGCAAGACGCAGGGGCCGGCCACCGCGAGCAACACCAAGGACGACAAGGCCACGACCAAGACCGACGCCGCGAACGGCAGCGGCGCCCCGCAGGCGAAGGAAACGCGCCTCATCGTCACCGGTTCGTCGCACTTCGCGAGCAACGACGGCATCCAGCGGCC
>JAYVWD010000678.1:0-6741 GCA_043786345.1 Pseudomonadota bacterium | reverse complement strand
CGCCGGACCCGGGGCCGATGCGGTGCTGCGGATCCCGAACCTGTGGGCGTTGTTCACGGTCGAGCCCGGGCCGGTCGGCGCCGGCTTGGCGGTCCTCGCGGGAATGGCCGTCCTCTTTTTTCTCGCCCGCCGGACACGGCCTGGCCCCGCCGACGAGGGCGGCGCCGAAGTCCTGGGCGTCGCCGCCTCGCTGCTCATCGGCGTCCTCGCGACTGCGGTTCCGCCCACCGCGGTCATGGCCATTCTCGTGCCACTCGCCCGGCAACGGTCGACGGCGCGGAGGACGCTGGTCGGCGTGTCCCTGTTGCTCGTCGCAAGCCTGGACTGGAGCCACGCCTGGCATCGCGATCTGGTGTTTGGCGCCGCTCCGGACGGCGGCCATGCCCTCGCGGCATGGGCCTGGACGCCCTATGTACTGTATTCCATCGCGCTGAAAGTCGGCCTGCTCCTGACTTTTATGCGTCGGGATCGCCAAGTCAGGACCCCAACCCGGCCGGCTTCCGCCGGCACCTTGTCCCCATGGTTGACGACCGCGACGCTCCTGCTCATGACCGGCGCGGGCCTTGCATTGAGCCTCTATCAACTGGGTGACCACCATTTTCCGGTCAAGGGGGTCGGAACGGACGGTCACTTCGAGTTCGCCTGGTCCGAAGCCCGGCCGGCGCGCGGCGTCTGGCTCCTGGGCTACGGCGGTGTCGAAACGTACGAAGTGCGTTGCGAATCTACCGGGGAGGTGGCGCGCAAGACCTTAGGCCTTTACGATGACTTCACCTGGCGTCTCGTGGTTTTGCGGCAGCCCTGCGCGCATGGCCTGGCGCTCGATACGATGTTTCGTCCGGGCGGCGGCCTCCTCGAGATACTCGTCGCGGACGCCGATCTGAAACGGATTCCCGTGACCCCGGATTGCTGGTCCCACGGATCCTGCGACGGGCGCGCCGCGACGCTCGTCGACGAGCAGGATCACCTCGAGACCCCCGGTCGGATGACGAGCGCCAGCGCCGACGAGGCTTTTAACATGGGGCCCGGGATCGCCGTCCTCACCGGTCGCTCAGGGGGCGGGCTGACCTCGGCCCATCCCTACTTCGGCAGGATGCTGATCCTCTTTTCGATGCGGACCCTCGGGATCTCGCCGTTCTCCTGGCGCCTGCCGGCGGCGCTCCTCGGCGCGGCTCTGCCCCTGGTCGTTTTCGCCTTCGTCTTGACGCTGACCGGGTCGGCGATGGCCGGGTTGTTCGGCGCCGGTCTGGCGCTGGTCGATCCGCTCCGCCTGACGATGTCGAGGACCGCCTTCGTCGATTGCGGGGTGACCGTGTGGATGTTGCTGGCTTTGACGGCTGGCTACAAGGCCGCGTGGTCGGAGGTCCGTGGACCGTGGGCCCGGCTCGGGTGGATCGTCGTCGCCGCGCTCGCGCTCGTCCTTGCCGGTGCGAGCAAGTGGTACGGTTTTTTCGTGCTGCCGGTGCTGGTACCGACCTTGGCCGTGGCGGGGCGTCGCGTCTGGCGGGAGGTGCCGCATCGCGGCGGCGCCGTCGTCGTCCTGGGTCTGGCGGTCGCGCTCGCCGTCGCCCTATACGGCGCGGCTTACGCGCCGTTCCTCACCACGGCTGGCGGCGACGGGATGCTGCAGGTCCTCCGGCATCAACTGCGGATCCTCCACATTCATACGAATGTCGCCGGGCAATCGATGTTCGAAGCCCGGTTCGCCTCCTGGATCTCGGCCGAGGTGACGACCCGCTTCGCCTTTATCCCGGCCGCGCCGGACCGCGTCGATGCCCAGTTCGCCCTGTTGAACCCGCTGCTTTGCTGGAGCATCCTCCCCGCGGCCTTTCTGTTGCTGCTCGGACGGCGGAAGCCGGCCACGGTCTATGCCGTTGCCGGCTTCGCCAGCTACGTATTACCGTGGTTCTTTATCGCCCGGACGTCTTATCTGTACCATTTTCTGCCGGGCGCCATGCTCGGCTGCGTGATCGTCGCGACGCGGTGGGCGGAGGCCGCGCGGCTCGAGCGCCGGATCTGGAGCGTCGTAGCCGGCCTCGCCGCCGTATTTTTTCTCGGCGTCGCCCCGATCGCGGCCGGACGCGTGCTGTCGATCCAGCGGCTCGAAACCTGGCGCCTTTTTCCGTCCTGGCTGCCCGAGCTGGACGACGTGCATTTTTTCCCGCCCTAATGAAAAATCGACGATCTATTTGAAAGGGGGCGCGGAACTTTCCGGACGACGGGATCATAGGTCCAAGCGCCGGCGACCACGAGGCTGAGGTACGCCGGGCTCGCAGCACTCGGCGAGATCTGACAGGAGCGACCCCAGCTTCATTTCCTCCTGGCGCTTATGGCGTGTCCCCCGAGAACTTTGCCGCGAACGGCGCCAAGTCAGTGGTCGAGGAGGTGGTCGCGCTCGTCCTGCCGACCGCCGTGATATCCAGGTTCGTATCGGCCACAATGCCGTTGAAAAAGGTGTGATCGGACGCCGTCGGCTCGCGGACGGCATTGGACCAGACCGTATTGTCCTGGGTGCACCCGGACGTCATATGATACTGGCGAACGAATCCCGCGTAGATGGTGCCGGTCGGACCGTAGCCGTTACCGGTCAGGTAAAGGCTCTCGCCGCCGCCGCTCGTCCTAGTGCCGAGGATGTCCCGGTAGGAAAGGCCGGTGGTCTGCCAAGCCGTGCTCGTGCCGTCCTTGGGCGTCATCGTGACGCCGTCGCAGCCGACGGCGGCGGCCGGCATCGTCGTGAGCAAGCTATAGCCTTTGACGACCTGCTCTGATTTGTGCATGAGCCAGAGGTATTCGGTGCCGCCGGACTTGGCGGTCGTGAGCGACACCTCACCGGTGGTCGCGGTAAAGCCCGAGACCGTGATCGAATTGTCGGCGGTGGTGTTAGTCCCGTCCTGCTTCCAGCGGTCAATTTTGATCGAGGGCGTCGCACCGGCCACACCGTAGGCGACGTAAACATAAGGCTGGGTGGCGGCCACGGCCAACGGCCGGAATTTGCCAGGGCCTGTGCATTCGACGGTGGTGGAAATCGTCTCGGGGAAGCCCGTGACCTCGGTGGTCAGGTCGCCCACTGGAAACTTGTGGAGCTTTAAAGTGTCGATGTTGGTGCCGGCGTCCTGACAGGTCAGGAAGTAGATGTACCCGGTCGCGCTTTCCAGGCTGTAACGAATCGCTGTGCATTGGTCCTGATTGCTAGTGGTGCCACTGCCGGTGGCGGTCCAGGTGCCGTTCGTGCCATAGACGCTGCCGGCGCTACTCAGGCGTTTCACCATGGCGTCATGGGCGACATCAGTCCCCACGGTGCAGGTCCCGGTGCTGCAGCCGTTGCCGCAAGCATAGACGTCGCCGCTCGTCGGGTCGACCGCGACGTCGTTGATGACGTCTTGCGTGCTTGCCACATAGTTGTTGGCGGCGCCGTTGAGGTCGAGCGTCACCATGCCGGTGGTGCCAAAGGCGGTTTCGAGGTCCCAAACGCCGCCCGTGCCACTGCCGCCTTTATAGGCCGTAATCAGCCACCTGCTGTCGCCCGTGCCGCTGTTGGCATTCTGTTTTCCGGCGGCGTAGATCCGGTTGCGCCCGCCGCCGCTGTCATAGGCTGCCGCGTTATATTCGTCGACAACGACTGCGCCATTGTAAACCTGCGCCACCGTCGCCTTATAGACCTGCTGGCCCTCGACCTTATTAAGCTTCTTGCCTTTTAACGCGAAGTTGCGGACGGTGCCGGTCTGATAGTTGGAGGCCGAAAACTCGAGCTTGGCGGCGGCCGTGCTCGCCGCGGCGTTGACGTACGCGTTGTCGGTGTCGGCGGCGAGGGGACGGAAGTTGCCGACGACCGTACAGCTGGCGTTGGTGGCAAGCTCGGCGCTGCAGCTATTGGTCTTGGCGAACTGGTTTGTCGGGATCGTGCCGACCAGCGTGCCGCTGACGAAGTTGGAGGCGTAGTTGAAGCTGAGGGTCGTGCTCAAGCCCACGTTCTTGATGGTGAAGGTCTTGGCAACGGTCAGCGAGTCCGCCGTCGTGCCGAAGTCATAGGTGAGGCACGCAAGGGTATCGCAGGTATAGGAGGTGGTGGGCTCGGTCACGACCAGATACGCGCCGGTGCCGGAGAAGCCTTTGCCGGTCAGCGTCAGGTCCGCCGAAACGGTCGGCGCCGTGGTGTCCTGCGACCGGTAGAAGCTACCCGAGCTGTAGGCGGTCTCCGTGCCGGGCGCAAAGTAGAGGGTCGCCGTACACGAGGCGCCTGGTGCCAGCGTGGTGGTCGTATTACAGGTGCTCGAGCCGGTGTCCAGATAAAAGATGTTGATCGGACTGCTCGTCGGCGCAGCCGTAAAGGTGGCGGCCGTCAGGTCACCGGTGTTTTTGACGGTAAACGTGTGATAAGTGCTGGTGCCGACCGGGTGGTAAGAAAAGTCGTAAGACGTCACGACGTTCGGGCCGTCATAATAGGTCAGGGCTTTGCCTGTGCTGAAGCCGACGAAGTGGAGCGTATGAACCTTGGCGTTGGCCGTGTAGTCGACCGTCATATCGTGGCGGCCGGCCGATTTCGGCGTGTACTGATAGGTGTCCGTACAGGTGCCGGCGCTACCTAGAGCCACGCTGAGGCAGCCGTTGACGGTCCGGGTCCAGTTGGTGACGTCGGACGGAGTACCCGTGGTGATGGTTTGCGAAGGGGCAGCAAGGCGCTTGGCCACCACGTTGAAGGCCACGCCGTTGGCGTTGACGTTGACGACACCGCCAAAATAGGCGCCGGTGAACGGTACGTTCCAGTTGTCGCCCGAGCTGCTGGCCGTGCCAGCGCCAGTCACGTTAAGGGTGAGCTTGTAGGCGCCGGCGGCGCCGCCCGTTTCAGTCGAGTAGGCGGTAAGCGTACAGCCGCTGATGGCGGTTGCCGGCGTCGCATACTGAATTCCCTGGATGCAATAATCACCCGCGGCCAGCGTCGCGCCGCAGTCCTTACCCGACCCGGCGGCCACTGTGGTCACGATGGTGCCGCAGGTGGCGCCCGCCGTCACCGTCGTCGTGAGCGCGTTGGCGGTGACGTTCGAGTCGTTCTTGATCTCGAACGTCTGGACGGCCTTGACGACGCCGTCGAGATCCACCGTACCGAAGGCGAGCGTGCCGGTCGTCGCCGGCAAGGACGACAGCTGGGCGAAGGGTGTCGTCGACGGGTCGCGGCCGACACCGGTGAGCGTCATCGTCTGCGCCGAGACTGAGCTCGCCGAGATGCTCAGCGTGCGCGCGGTGCCGCCGCTGTAGGTGCCGGCCGTGGTCGGCGCGAACTTGACCGTGATGACGCAGCTTTGGTTGGACGAAGCCGTCAGGGTTTGACCGGCGGTACAGGTCGACGTCCCCGCATCGATGGAAAATTGGCCGGTGGGCGCGATCGAGAACGCCAGGGTCGTGGCATTGGCGCCGCCCGAGCTGGTCACCGTGTACGACTGATAGGTGACGGCAGCGGCGGTGTTGATGTCGACGGTGCCGAAGTCATAAGGGCTCGAGCCGGTGATCGTCAGCGCCGGCGTGCCGGCGGCGGTCACGGCGATGTCGCCCGAGCAGGCGCTCGTCGACGTCAAGGCGACGTTGTCGGACGTGACGATCTTGAAGGAGTAAGTATTACCGGCCGACCCCGTGAAATTGAACGAGGTGCCGGCCTGGGAAGCCGAGTCGACCGCGGTGCCGGTGCAAGCCGTGAGGCTGTATTTCTTGACGACGTAGCTGGCAATGCCCGACGTCGCATCGGAAGCGCCCGACCACTCGAAGTAGATGGTCGTCGCGGTCGTGGTCGTCTTGTTGGCGCCGGCGGCTGCATCGGTGGTCGTGAGCGTCGTCGGCGCGACCGGCGCGGTCGTATCGACCATGATGAGTTTACTGCCCGAAATCGACCAATTGGCGACCGCGTCGCGCTCTTGCACGTACATGGTGTGCGAGCCGTCGGCAATCGCTGACCCGGGAGAATAGCTGAGAGCGGTGGTCGTCGTGGCGCCGATCGTGAGGTCCGTGTTGTCGAGCTTAAAGCGGAAGGTCCCGACGCCGTCGGCGCCGCCGCTGACCCAAGACCAGGTCGGCATGGAGTTGTTCTGGGGTGACGTGCCAGTCACCGTCGGCGCCGGCGGCGGGGTGGTATCGATGACGTAAGCCGCGGATGCGACAGCCGAATCGGCCCAAGTGGACAGCACGGCGAAGGCGTTGATCGTCATCGACGAAGGGACGCTGACGGCCCCCCCATACAGGCTGCTTGCCGTCGTCGGCGTCGTGCCGTTGGTCGTGTAGTAGATCGAGGCGCCCGCCGTCGCCGTCGTGATGGTCACCGACTGGGCCGTGGCGTACGTCCCCGGCGTCACCGAGAAGGCCGGCGTCGCCACCGTGCCCGTGATCGTATAGGCCGCCGACTGCACCGCCGAGTCCGCCCAGGTCGACAGGACGGCATAGGCTTTGAGGGTCGCCGTGCTGCCGATGCTGACCGGGGCCGAGTAGAGCGTGCTCGCCGTGGTCGGCGTCGTGCCGTTGGTCGTGTAATAGATCGAGGCGCCCGCCGTCGCCGTCGTGATCGTCACCGACTGCGTCGACGTGTACGTGCCGGCCGCCACCGAGAAGGCCGGCGTCGCCACCGTGCCCGTGATCGTATAGGCCGCCGACTGCACCGCCGAGTCCGCCCAGGTCGACAGAACGGCGAGCGCTTTCAGCGTCATCGACGCGTTGACCGCGATGGCGCCCGCATAAAGCGTGCTGGCCGTCGTCGGCGTCGTG
>JAYVWD010000677.1:0-4744 GCA_043786345.1 Pseudomonadota bacterium | reverse complement strand
CTACCTGTGCTTCCACAATGCGCTCATCGACAAAAAGCTAAGCCGCGAGCCACCTCCGACCGGCCGCCAACTAATACAGCTTTCAGCAGGTGCAGCCATATAGAGCAGTTTAAAAGAGTTTCACTCGCACATGCCGCGGCGATAAATCGCCCGCCACTTCTGCAGCTCCTCGAACGTCAACGCCGCCGACCTGATCCCCACGCACCCTGTCCCAAACGCCGTCATGACTTTGGGTCCTCGCGGCGCCAACGACGGCCGCGTCGCCGCAAACGTCTGCTCAAAGTGCCTCTGAAAGCTCTTCGCCACCTCGCCGCGCAGCGTCATCACGCTTCCCAGCGCCTTGAATTCCGCCGCCCGGCTCAGCCGGAAGTTCCCGACGTTCAGCGTCTTCCCGTCGATCAGCACGAGCCCGGAGCGCACCCCGGCGTTGGCGGCCGCGTAGCGCACGTCGGCCCCGAGCATGGCGAGGCACTCGTCCATCAGGCGGTACGCGGAGCGGGGAAGGGCGAGGCAATTCGGCAGGGCCTTGGTGCTTTGGCGCTGGCTCTCGTCGACCAGCAGCCGCACCATGACGCCGCGCTCGAGGGCGCGGGACAGCGCCTGATAGATTTCCAGGCTTTTGAGCGCGGGGGCGCTGACCAGGACTTGGTCGTAGGCATGGTCGATCGCGCCGGCGAGGTAGCCGGCGAAGAGGCCGCGGGCGGAGGCGGCGGGGCTCAGGAGCCAGCCGCCGTCCAGGTCCAGCGGCACCATGTTCGCCGAGCTGAACAGCACGAAGGGGGCCGGCGGCGGCGTCACGTCGTAGACGCGGTCGTGCCGCGCCTTGTCATCGTAGTCGCGGCCTTTACCCCAGAGGAAGTTGAACTCGTTCTGATAGGCGAGGACGAAGTCGCCCTCGCGCTCCATCGTGATCAGGCTCGCGTCGCTGCCGCCGCGGGTGAGCGAGCCGTCGAGGAGCAGCAGGCGCCCGAGGACGCCGGAGCCTTTTTTGCCGCGCGGGCCGTCGATCACGACGAAGCGGTGGAGGACGCGCGTGTCGGTCGTGCGCACGTCGGCGCCGTGCAGCTCGAGGCGGTCGCAGGGCTTGCACTTCACCGGCGCGCCGTTGACGCCGGCCGCGACGAGTAGTCGCACCTCGACCTTGTGCTCGGCCAGGTCGACGAGCGCGTCGATCAGCGCCGTGTCGGCCAGGTCGGGGAGCGCCGCGTCGACGCGGTACTTCGCCGTGGCGAGCTCGGTCCGGGCGAGCGCCTCGAGCGGGCCGTCGGCGGCGAAGCGGGCTTCGATCCGCGCGAGCGCCGGGCCAGGGGTGAGCCACAAGGCGGTGGCGATCAGGGAGGCGATCGCCCCCGAGGCGCGGGAAATCAGGGTTGGCATGTCGAACTCCACAACAGCTTCAGCTTTTATTAAACTTCAAGAATAACTACATGAAATACATTAGAACACTTAAAATATCATAGAATATTATTACAATGTCGTCAACTTGGACAGGCTGGCGCCCGCGCCGTCGAGGCCAAGCCCCTGATTTCTAAGGCGGTGGAATAAGGCTTGGTTCTTGCTCCCTTTCGACCGATCGACACCTTGAAGTCCTCTTGGAGAGTGCGGATGACCAGAGCCATGCGCGTCAGCCTCGCCGCCCTGCTCGTCACGTCGGTGGCGCCGGGCTGCAAGCAATCGGGCGCGTCGGGCGACGACGCGCGCCAGACCAACTTACTCAATTTTTTCCCGGAGACCCTGGCCGAACCGGTCAAGGTGCTCTCGCAGACCGACGACGACGTGATCGCGACGGTCTCGGCGCCCGAGATGATCTTGTCCGCCGTGACGCTGGACGGCCGCGAGTTCACGCAGCTGCGTGTCCCGGGCTTCAGGAGCCGCTCGAAGGAAGGCGTCCCCGAGATCCCGAGCGTCTCGGTGCTGGTCGAGGTTCCCGTCGGCAAACGCCTCGTCTTCGACGTCCTGGAGCGGGACGCGGGCGAAACGCGCCGCACCAACGGCGACCTGGCCTTTCTCGGCCGCCTGCCATTCCACAACGGCAAGACCGTGTTCGCGAAACAGAACCTCGCCGCCTACCTGGCGACCTACGGCGGAGAGCCGGTCGTCGTTGAGGACCAGAGCTTCGCCGGGGCCGACAAGCTCGCGACGATCCGCTTTTATCCCGTCAGATACGACCCGGCGCGCCGCCAGCTCGTCCTGACGAGGTTCATCAAGGTGCACTTTCATTTCGTGGAAGGCGCCGGCCTGGTCGGCGAGCGGGCGCCGGTCGGCGGGCCGTCCAAGGGGCTCTTCAAGGGCATGACCTTGAACAACGAGAGCCGGACGCACGGCAACTACGCGGCCGGCAACAAGCTCGACCTCGTGATCGCCGCCGACGTGCACAAGGACGCGCTGCAGCGTTATTTCGCCTTCAAGAAACAGCGCGGCCGCCTGGTGAAAGACCTCTACGTCACCGGCAAGACCAAAGAGCAGATCAAGGAAATGATCCGCACCGAGTACAAGTCTGCGACCCCGCCCGACACGACCATGTTGGTCGGCAACATCGACCAGATCCCGGCCTTTGGCGGCGAAGACGACAACACCTGGACCGACTACCCGTACCAGACTCTGGATAGCGGTAACCTGCCCGACGTGGCGCTCGGCCGCGTCCCGGCCCTGGATGCCGGCGAGCTCAACGCCTGGATCGACAAGGCGATCGCCCGCGAGACCCAGCCGCGCAACGTCGACGAGATCCTGCTGACCGCGGGCGAGGACGTCAACTTGGGCTGCCCGACCAACGTCGGCGTCGTCGGCGAGAAGATCAAGCCGGCGGGCCCGAAGCTCGACATCGTGCAGAAGTTCCGCTCCGATGGCGCGACCACCGAGGAGGTCATCGCTGGCTACAACGCCGCGCCGAACGTCATCATCTACGACGGCCACGGGTACCAGCAGGGCATGGTCGAGGTCCCGCTGCTGATCGAGGACCTGGCCAAGCTCTCCAACAAGCAGTTCCCGATCATCCTCGACATCGCCTGCCTCAACGCGAACTGGGAAGGCGGGGCCCGCGCCCGCAACTTCGCCGAATCCATCCTGCTCAAGGCCGGCGCCGGCGCCGCGGGGATCATGGCCTCGGGCGGCAGCGGCTACGGGCACGACTACTTCCAGACCATCGGCTCGACCATGGCCGCGGGCCGCAAAGCCATGGCCACCGGCGACAACAAGATGAACGAGATCGGCCAGGTGATCCTCGCCGCGAAGGTGAAGCACGAGGACCAGGACCGGAGCTTCTGGAACTACTACGGCGACCCCGCCTCGAGCGTCTGGGAATCCGACGCCGGCACGGCGCAGCCGCCGCTGGCCGCCGCCGAGCCCGCCGCCCTCGCCGTGTTTGCTGCGCTGGGGACCGGCGAGACCGCCGCGGTCCTCTTCGCCTCGGTCAACGGCGCCGCCAAAGGTCTGAGTTATTGCCTGGGCGACGAGGCCACGTGTCGCGCCGCGACGACGATCTGGCTGCCGATGGCGAAGACCGCGCCGGCCCCGGTGGGCCTCGAGGTCTGGGCGACCAAGGCCGCCCTGGCGCTGACCGACGGCGCGAAGGTCACGGTGTTCGCGAAGATGGCCGACGACAAAGAGGTCTTCCGCGCCGTCACGCTTCACAAACGCCAGTAAACGTAGGGAAACGGGTAGAAGCCGGACGCCGGGCTCGAGATCAGGCCCGCGTGGAAGGAGTCCCAGGCCCAGGTGTAGCCGACGTAGCCGAGCGCGTCGAAAACGCCCGCGTAGACCACGTTTCCGCGGTGGTAATAGTCGTACTCGAAGGTGGCGCGCGGCAGCGCCTGATCCTGCCACGTCTTCGGTTTCCGCTGGCCGGGCCAGGCGATCGGTCCGTAACGCACGCCGAGCCCCGCCGTCAGGCTGTGCTGCTTCCGATCGCCCAAGTCCCAGCCCAGGTCGGCGCCGGCTCCCGCGTGCCGCGGCGTCTCGAGCGCGACGTAAGGCGAGAGGCGCCAGCGCGCGCTGAGCGACGACCTATAGCGGACCTCGGCGCGCCCGCTGCCGACGAGGAGCGACAGGGTCGGCAGCCGCACCAGGACGTCGTCGGCGACGCCGTAGGCGACCGAGCCCACCCCGACCTCGAAGGCGCCCGCTTTCAGGGTCTCGCCCGTCCCGTTGACGCTCCGGTCGGCCGCGTCGAAGCCCGAGGCGCCCGCCCAGACGGCGAGCAGGGCCGCGATTTGGCGCGCGTTCGGCTTCGGGCGTAAAATAAGGGACTGCATCCCGAAACTCTACCCCGACTCGCCGGAGCGCCGCCATGCGCATGTTCGCCCGCCTCCTTTGCCTGAGCGCCGCGCTCGCCGCCTCGTCCTGCGACGTGGAGCCCGCCGGGGAGGTCGCGGTTTTCGGCGACAGCGTGAGCTGGGGCTACGGCGACCTCCCCGGCGGCTGGGTGCGGCGCGTGGAGCAGGAGACGGGCTATACGCTTTCCAACCTTTCCGTCCCGGGCGAGCGCGCCGACGCCGCCGAGGGCCGCGCCGCCACGGCGGGCCGCAGCGCGCCCGGCGCCGACGTCGTCCTCGTGCTGCACGGCGGCAACGACTGGATCAAGGCGTTCCGCAGCTCGTGGTGCACCAAGGTCTGCGACCCCGAGGCCGTCACCAACAAATACGACGGCGTCGGCGACCACCTGCGCGCCGTGCGCAAGGAGCTCGTCCGCGAGAAGAAGCGCGTGGTCTTCCTCACCTACTGGCTCTCGTCCCGGGAGAAGTGCGCC
>JAYVWD010000676.1:0-3758 GCA_043786345.1 Pseudomonadota bacterium | reverse complement strand
GAGCGCACGCCCCGCCCGCGCCCGCGCCAAGGCGTATTGCCCGAAGACGCCGGCGACGACGGCAAGCACGGCGAGCCAGCCGGCCAGGCGCCGCGCGACCGCGGTGTCGAGCGACCCGACCCGGCGCCCGACGCCTCGCACCAGCGCGATCGCGAGCCAACCGGCGAGGCTCAGGGCCGCGAGGGTCGTGATCGGGATCGCGGCGGCGAGGAGCGGTAAAGCCAAGGTGTCGACGACGATCCGCTGGCGGAGGAAATCCAGGGCGAAGAACTCCGGCTCGTAGACGTGGACGCAGGCGCCAAAGGCGGCGAGGCTCAGCGCGATCCCGGGCGCCAGCAGCCAGCGCGAGCGCGTCAGCCGGAGCACCGCGTAGAGCCCGGACAATAGCGCCGCCAGGAGCGTCGCCTCGAAGAGCGCGTAGACCCAGACCAGGTCCGTCGCCAGCGCCGGCGTCGGCAGGTCCTTCGCGGGGCGGGAATAGAGCGCCAGGTCCTGCCCGCCGAGGGCGCGCGACAGCGCCGCCCGCTCGAGCTCATGGCGGACGTACCCGCGCCCCGCGGCGAGTGGCTCGAGCCAGAAGCGCGCGCCGTTGCGCGCGACGACCAGCTCCGGCGGATCCAGGGCGGTCGCCGGGAAGACCTGCACGTTCGTCACCAGATGGACCACCGCCCCGTCCGTTCCCGTCAAGGTCGCCTTCCCCTGCTCGAGGAGCAAGGCGGCGTCGCTGACGGACAGCGGCCGGAGATACGCGCGCTCGTCGGTGCGCGGCCCGCTCCAGTTGACGGCGAGCCCGGCGGCGACGAGGAGCACGGCCAAGAGGATGGAGACCCGACCGGCCTTCACACTTTCCTCCCGCTCGCCCAGTCGACCCGGAAGCCGAGCTCCGTCTCGACCCAGGTCAGGAAGAGGCGCTCGATGTGCCGGAAGACGGCGGTGGGCCGGAGGGTGAATAATTTATGCTTGTCGATCCGGCTGATCGGGACGAGCCCGCGCACCGACGAGCACAGGAACGCCTCGTCGAAGCGCGGGAGCTCGTCGGCGTAGACCAACTGCTCGCGCACCGGGATCCCAGCGGCCGTGAGCAGGTTGATCACCGTCTCGCGGGTGATCCCGAGCAGGATGCCGCTCGCGGCGGGCGGCGTCGCGATCTCGACCAGGTCGCCCTCGCGCGCGATCAGGAAGACGTTCGCGATGCTCGACTCGGTGACCTCGCCCTCGGCATTGGTCCAGAGGATGTCGTCGAAGCCTTCGGCCCCGGCGCGCTGCACGGCGAGGATGCTCTGCTGGTAATTATTCGTCTTGGGCGCGGCGCCGCGCACGGCCGCCGGATTGACGACCCGCTTCAGGGCGAAGCCGGCGTCGTAGGTCGACCGCGGCTCGGCGGGCGTCTCGAAGCAGTAGACGACCTTGTTCGGCGCCAGGGTCTTCTGGACGCGCAGGCCCAGGCCGTTGCCCCGCGTGACGACGAGCCGGACGCTCTTTTTCGCGCCGCCGACCTGCTCCGCGAGGGCCTGCATCTCGAAGGTGAGCTCGGCGTCCGACCAGGGGATCTCGAGGCTCAGGGCCTCGGCCGAGCGCCGCAGCCGGGCCAGGTGGCGCGGGCCGTCCAGGAGCCGGTCATGAAACCCGACGATCGCCTCGAACACGCTGTCACTAAAAAGGAATCCGCGATCGAGCGCCGGTACGACGGCCGCCTCGGGCGCGCTCACCTTACCGTTGACCGAGACGAGCCCATTCATCGATTAGATTTCACGAAAAGGGTTTCTTATTGAAATTTTAAACGATTTTATGTAAAAGACCGTTCGCTAATGAAATAGTATACGGGAAGCCCATGGAAGACTTAGCCCGCGTCGCACGCAAAGTCCACCTCATCTCGCTCGGCTGCGCCAGGAACCGCGTCGACTCC
Source organism: Pseudomonadota bacterium (assembly GCA_043786345.1). Classification (GTDB taxonomy): domain Bacteria; phylum Bdellovibrionota_B; class Oligoflexia; order Oligoflexales; family CAIYRB01; genus JANOTL01. The sequence goes on along the minus strand of JAYVWD010000676.1, from coordinate 1,852 downwards.
GAGGTGATGCTCGGAACGATGATGGGCACAGGTTGGCTCGCCACCCCGACGCCGGACGATGCCGACGCCATCGTCGTCAACACCTGCGGCTTCATCGCCTCGGCGAAGGAAGAGAGCATCGACACGATCCTGCAGGCGGCGGAGCTCAAAAAGAAGAACCCGCACATGAAGCTCGTCGTCACCGGCTGCCTGACGCAGCGGTACAAGACGCAGCTCGCCAAGGGCTTGCCCGAGGTCGACCTCTTCATCGGCACCGACGAGTTCACGCGCATCGGCGCCCTGCTCGACGACATGCCAGACATGGGCACGGTCCACGCCAAGCGCACGCATTACCTCTATAACGAGGACATGCCGCGGGTGAACACGCTCGCCAAGCACTCGGCCTACGTCAAGGTCGCCGAAGGCTGCCAGCACAACTGCTCGTTTTGCATCATCCCGGCCATCCGCGGCCGCCTGCGCTCGCGCCCGGTCGCGAGCATCGTGAAAGAAGTGGAGACCCTGGTCGCCGCCGGCGTCGTCGAGGTCAACCTGATCGCCCAGGACCTCGCCGCCTACGGCCGGGACACCGGCGAGGCCGACCTCTTCGGCCTGATGCGCGCGCTCGTCGCAATCCCCGGGCTCCAATGGATCCGTTGCCTTTACGTCTACCCCGAGTACGTCAGCGACGAGTTCCTGGCTTTTATTGCAACCGAGCCGAAGGTCGTCAAATACCTGGACATCCCGGTCCAGCACGCGAGCGACGCGGTCCTTAAGCGCATGAACCGCAACGTCACGCGGGCCCAGCTCCGCGAGATCTTCGGTAAGATCCGGGACCGCATCCCGGACTTGGCGATCCGCACCTCGGTCATGGTCGGCTTCCCCGGCGAGACCGAGCAAGACTTCGAAGAGCTCTGCGAATTCGTGCGCGAGGCGAAGTTCCGCCACCTCGGCTGCTTCTCCTATTCGCAGGAAGAGGGCACGGTCGCCGGCCGCATGCCGGACCAGATCGACGACGAGACCAAGGCGCGCCGGCAGGCGACGATCATGGAGATCCAGCAGGACGTGTCCCGCGGCAACCTGACGCGCTACCTGGGGCAGATCCTGCCCGTACTCGTCGAGGGCCCGAGCACCGAGAGCGAGCTCCTGTGGCAAGGCCGGCTCGCGACCCAGGCCCCCGAGGTCGACGGCGTCGTTTACCTCGTCGACGGCCCGGTGACCGGCAAGGCCGGCACGATCCAGATGGTCCGCATCACGGAGACCCACGCCTACGACCTCGTGGGCGAAGTCCTCGGAGCCCTGAATTGATGGACCACGACCACCAAAGGCTGGTCAGTAAACGAGCTTGAGCAGGTCGAGCGGCTGTCGCTCCCCGAGCCAGAGCGCGTGGTGGGTGTGGTCGAGCAGCTCGTTGTTCGTGACCGGATGGATCAGCACCGGGAGCGAGCCGTGGTTCAGCATCAGAAAGCCGAGCACCTTGGGGAGGTCCGCCTTCGGGATGTCGGCGCCGAACATCGGCGCGCCGTGCGGCCCGCGCGGGCCGTCCGCCATCGAGTGGATCTCGAGCTTCACGCCGGGCAGGGCGCGGAGCGCCTCGCGCAGCGCCGCGGCGAGCTCGCGCGTTTCGGAGCGGAAATACACGTGGGCATGGAACGCGGTCACGTCCGCGTCGGGGTCTCGAAAGGCCAAGGCCGGTCTCCTGACGGTAAAGGGCGTACTTAAGGCCCGAATTCGGGGGCCGCCGCGACGCCCTTATACGCCGGTGTCGACCGATTTCTCGACATCGTCTCGCCTCTGGACACCTTGCGTGAATTCAAGTGCCTGAAACTATTGGTTCAAATGATGGCTAAGTTTTTGCAAAAACAAACCAAAGACC
>JAYVWD010000675.1:0-6879 GCA_043786345.1 Pseudomonadota bacterium | reverse complement strand
CTCGAGATCACGAAGCCTGATGCAATGGCGTTACGGAGGAGGCTGTGCCGCGCGCTCAAGTGTCTCGCGCACTTGCGTCGGGCAGAGTTTGAGCTACGGGGGCTTCACCCCGACCCGAAGCCCGGAAGGAGCCCGTGATTGAGGCCATGAAGAACTTGAAGGTCTACAACGTCGCCGGCGTCCTCGTCCTGGCCGCCTATGCGCTCGCCTCAGCGCTCCTTGCGCCGCCCGATCTCGGCCCCTGGCGGGGGCTGGTGGTCGGCGAAATTTACCTCGTAGCCTCGTGGTTCTTGTGCGGGCTCTACCTTTCGGACGTGATCCACTTAGGCATCGCCCATCGCTCCTTGGACTACAAAGTGTGGTTCTTACAAGCGGTAACGGTTTTGAACAACACCGTCGGCATCTACGTCAACCCGCACACCTGGGTGAATCGCCACCGCCTCCACCACAAATACTCCGACCACGACGGCGACCCCAACAAACTGGCAGCCGACGGCCTCTGGCGGACGTTCTACCTCTGCATCTTTCCCTACCGGACCACGCAAGACGTCGCCAACGACGCCATCCTCAAGACTTGGCCGATGCGTCTGGTGTCGCAGCCCTACTCGGCAGCGGTCGGGTTCGTGATCAGCTACGGATTAATCGGAATGGTCGTCGGCAGCTGGGCCTTCGGCCTGGTCCTGTGGGTTGGCGTTCGCGTCTTTGCCGCGTGGGTCAACATGGTCCAAAACTATTGGGCGCACGACCGCCGGTACGGCTTTCGCCGCTACGACGACCTGGACGATCAAGCCATGAACATCGGCCACTGGTTCCCGGTCACCGCGACCTTCAGCGCCTGCTGGCAGAACAACCACCACCGCTATCCGCAGCTGTTGCGCCTGTCGCACACCGACAGCGAATACGACTTCGGGCTCATCACGATCCGCCGGCTCAAGGCCCTCGGCCTGGTGAAGGCGACGGCGACTGGAGCCACGCTCCCGACGAACGTTCCGCTGCGCGACTTGGGTTTTTGATCGCCCTCTTCTCCGGGTCAATCTTGCTTTTTGTAGCCCTTGAACGGCGAGACGAATTGCGCCCAAAAGGTCGACGGCAACTGCGTGTGGATCAGGCCGTAGCGCCTCGGCCAGCGTCCCGGGTCATAGGCCGTCCCAAACAAGCGGTCGAGCCACGGAAAGTGGATGGCGAAGTTCTTGTCGATCGCCTCCTCTTCGCCGGCATGGTGCCAATGATGGTGGCGCGGCATGACGAGGTATGGCTCGAGCCACTTCACGTTCAAGGCGGAGTTGCAGTGCGTCCAGGTCGCGTGGATCGTCACGAAGATCAAGTAGGCGAAGACGATCGACTGCGAAAAGCCCAAAAACATGAGCGGCATCAGGATGAAGCCTCGACCGACTATCAAGTCGACAAAGTGGGTGCGCGACCCGGCGATCCAATCGAGTGATTTGGACGAGTGGTGGATGGCGTGAAAGTTCCACAGGAAGCGGACCTTGTGGAAGGTCAGGTGGATCAGGAACTGGGCCAGGTCCGCGACGAGCACGGCCAAAGGGAATTGGACGAGCCAGGGAAGGCTGCCGACGAGTGACTCGAACCGCGGAATGGCGAACCACTTGGTCGCCAAGGTCCCAGGCAGGATGATGAAAAAGGAAAGCACCTGCACCGGCAGGTGCGTTGAAAGCCAGTACGCCACGTCCATCGTCCACTCGGGGCGAAACGACCCCTGCTCGCGATACTGCGGCCAAAGGCGCTCGATCGGCACGTAGATCGCCACCATCAGCAACGAGTCCAGGATGAACCAGTCGAGTCCGATCGCCGGGCCGGAGTGCAGCGTTTCATTGATCGGGACGCTCGCCCCGCCTAAAAGCGTAGCCCCGAGCGAAAGCAGGATCCCCATGAGCCCAAGGATCTTTTTGCGCCTTAAGGTCGACGAGATCACCCCGAGCAGAACGGCGAGGCCGATGGTGACCTGGATCACCGTGCGCACGAGCGCCATCGGATAGTGCGGGCGAAGATCCGGAAAGGTCAGGAATTGGGGGAAGTGCAGGCACAAGACCGCGCCGAAGCTCAAGACTCCCAGAAACAGGGAGGCGATGCCGCTCCACCAGCCGGTCCCGAACCCGGAAGGATCTTCATCGCCAAAGAACTTATTGATGCGCTCTTCAAGCATGGGGCAAGACCTGCGGCGGTAGGGGTAGGTTTGTATGAACAAGCCTATCATCCCGGATTCCTCGCAAAAAGAATCGGCCCCGACTTTTCAGTGGGACCGTGACCTCTCTTGGTCGCTGCGGACGGACTTAAACCGCCGATCTTCAGGTCCAAGCGAGTTTGGGGAAAACACACAAATACCTGTTATTAAAGGTATAAAATCGGCCTTGGTGGGCGGTTTGCGGCTGAAAAAGGGGGGTGGGCATATGCGGACGAACTCGGTACGCATCGGGCGCGTCGAGGAATTCAGCCGCCTTGAGCAAGCGACTCGGGTCTGCCTGGCTCACGTCCGAGAGATGGTCGGTTTTTCGGGTGCGCCCATCTGGCGCAAGCGAGCCGGGCCAAAAAGCCGATGCGGTAAGTCCAGCCCTGGGTCACCCTTGGTGAGAGCAGAGCCGCCACCGACCGCTCGCGCGTCTCGTCGGCGGACGTTGGGCTCGCGTATCCCTGTCCTTGGGGGGCGCCTTTGGGCTGAATGGAAAGGTGATAGCGGTCGAGTCGTTGTTGCTGGGCTTGAGCGAGTCCCGTCCTCGCCGGTGGATTCAACGCGACCGTCGTGCGCGCAGCTTCGTTTGCGTCGTGGTTGATCCTGGGAGCCGCGTTCGAAGGTGTTGCCATCAAAGCGAGCGCGGGACGGAAGGGTTGCTTCTTCAAGGGCCCCATAGCGGCCTCGAAACGGTGATGGAGCCCGTTTGCGGTTACGAACGAGCATCGGCCGTGCCGCTCGCGCCTGGTCAAATAAACTCAAATATTTCAGTTAGATATAGCCACGATTTGCGGCTTTCCACCGGCTATGGAACGGTTGCCGTCGGAGTAGGCGTCACAAGGCCCAATCGGCGCCTTGAGCTCCGGACTTCGGCGAGGCCTCGTTGACGCCCCACCCCTCGCAGCATAGGGTGCGAATCAGCAACAGCGCGGGAGGCGAGGACAAAACGTGAAGACGATCTGCCTGAAAATCAGCGGCATGACCTGTTCCGGATGCGTTCGGAGCATCGAGAAAGCCCTGAAAAAGCACGAAAAAATCGCCTCGGTAAAGGTCGACCTGAAAAGTCACTCCGCGACGATCGAGGCGGACCTCGAAGGTGTCGATATCATTGAGCTGGTCAAGGGCTTGGGCTTCGAGGCCTCTCTCAATGAGGCCATCTGACGAAGGGCGATCCACTGGACGAGCCGCCAACTCTGATTCGGCTTACTTACTTGACGCCTTTCGTCAAGGGGCTGGCGGAAAAGACCTGATTGCTCCACAGCCGCTCCGCTTCGCTCCGAAGGAGAAATGGTACAAGCCCCCCGCCGCGGCCGATGTTCACGACGGCGCTCGTCGAGAAGCGGGAGGTCCCGCCACCGGCGGAAAACGCGACTCCCGAATTGGCGAAGAGGGAGCAGTCGATATACGTTTCGCCCTCTAGAAGGCGGTTCGCCGAGAGGTACCGGGTTTTGATTTTCCGGCCGGCAGGCCACGACGAGCATCGTGCCAACATCGAGGCTAAGGAACTTCATGGGCCGTCCCCGCCAACCTCAAGTCGCAACAGAGGCCGGGTGTTGCGCCGCTCGCCGTCAGCCGCCGGCTGCGCGAAGCTTTCGAGCGTCAAATGCCGGGTCGTCCAAAACAGCTTCTTCATGAAGTGAAACAGCTTGGGAGCCCGCGCTTCGAGGTAGGAACTCTTCGTCCAATATTCGGCATAGCCCTCCGCAAATTGCTCGTGCAGCCGCCGGATCTCGAGCACCGCCGCGGCGGCGAGCAAGGGATCGGCGCCATTCGCGGCGAGGGTGACGAGGGAGCGCCAGCGTGCCAAAGAGCCGCCTGCAACGCCAAGGAACTCCGTCCGCGCTTCGTCCTCCAACAGAGAGAATACGACGTGGCCGATCTCGTGAAGCGCGGCGTAAAGGAACATCGACGTCGAGCTGAATGCCCGCCGGTAGAGCGTGATGCAGCACGCCGAAGTCTCGCCGATGCGCTCCGTCTCGGCGGCAGGGGCGAAAACCACCCGGATCGGGAGCGGCCGCTTGTCGATCACGGACTCGGGGATCGTGCGCTCGGCCTGCGCCAGCAGGTGGCGGAATGTGCGCTCTAAAGCGCTCTGGCGCCGGAATCCTGACTTGGCTTGTGGCCGGGGATTCGGGCGCATCACTCGGCGCTCCGCTCTTCGGACTCGTCAAAAAAGCAGAGGGCCCGCTTGCCGGCGCCCTTAGTCGATTGGTAGCCGAAAAAGCCTGAGACACCCATGCCCGCGTATTTGAGCGGGACGAAATACCACGGCGGATTGGCGACCAGCTGTTGCCCGACAATCCGGCCCATCATCGGCCCCATCGTCCCTTCGACCGAGTACGACAAAAGCTCGACCAGCACGAAACCCGAGATTTTCTGGACAAACTGCTTGATGGTGATTTTGACGCCGACGATCGCCGCGTACTTCTTGACGGCGTCATAGTCGCTCAAGCCCACGAGGACGAAGGCAATGGCCTTGAGCTCCTCGGCGCTGCCGGGGTAGCCATAGAGGGCGGCGAGCGAGTAAACGAGCTCGAACTGCGTCCTGATCGTGAACGTGACCTGGAGCCCGACGGCAAGAATCAGGGGGCCGACGACGCCAACTACCGGCAGCCGATAGGGAAACGAGACGACGGCGCTCAGGATGGCGGCCTTCCGCGTCGCGCTCTTGATCAGCTCCTTGGCAAACAGGCTGCGCGCGGCCGCTACCGGAATGTCAGGGTGAGCCGCCAAGAAGTCCTGGAAACTCGAGGAGACGAGATCCTTGAGGGCTTCGGCCTCCTCGGCGGTCAGCACCAGCTGCTTGGTCAGGAGCTGGGGAATACTTTAATCCCACCAGCCGGGGAGGTTGATCTTCGCCTTCGGCGCGGCGGACGCGGTGAACGCTTCACTCATATCGGTTGACCTGCCATCGCCAGGCTTACGGCCGCGGGCGCCGGCTGCTGGATCTTGCTCTTATGTTTTCTCAGACGAAGGGAGTTGGTGACGACCGAAACCGAGCTCGTCGCCATGGCCGCGGCGGCGATCATCGGCGACAGGAGTCCGAGCGCGGCGACCGGGATCGCCAGGCCGTTATAGAAAAAAGACCAGAACAGGTTCTGCTTGATGATGCGCATCGTCGCGCGCGACAGGTCGATCGCCGTCGCGACCTTGGCGATGTCGCCCTTCATCAAGGTGATCTGCGCCGACTCCATGGCGATGTCGGTTCCCGTACCGATCGCGAAGCCGACGTCGGCGGTGGCGAGCGCCGGAGCGTCATTGATGCCGTCACCGACCATGCCGACCACGAGGCCTTCGGCCTTGAGCTTTTCGATGAGCCGGACCTTGCCGTCAGGGCTGAGCTCGGAGGCGACCTCGGTGATGCCGACCTGAGCGGCGATGGCGGCGGCCGTTTGGCGGTTGTCGCCCGTCGCCATGATGAGTCGGATTCCCATTCGTTGCAGCTCGCGCACGCCGGCCGCGGACGTCGGCTTCAAGGCGTCGGCGATGCCGATGACCCCTGCCGGACGCTGGTCGATGGCGACGTAAATAGCGGTCTGCGCCTTGCTGCTGATGGCCTCGGCGCGGTCTTTCAGGGAGTCGACACTGATACCTGCCTCGGTGAGGAGCTTTTGATTGCCGACCATAATCCTGGACGTCCGCGGTCCAGCCGCGGGGAGGTTGGCCATGACTCCCTGCCCGGTGACCGACTCGAAATTAGTGGCATCCGCGAGCTTCAGACCTTTGTCCTCGGCATGGCGGACAACGGCCTCCCCGAGGGGATGCTCGGAATATCGTTCGACCGAGGCGACGATGCGCAGAAACTCGTCATCGGACAGGCCCGAGGTATTGACCACCTCGGTCACCTTTGGCTTGCCAAGCGTCAGGGTCCCGGTCTTGTCGAAGATCAGAACCTTGATTTCATGAGCTTTCTCCAGGGCTTCGGCATTCTTAATGAGGATGCCCTCCTCGGCGGCCCGACCCGTACCGGCCATGATGCCGGTAGGCGTTGCGAGACCCAAAGAACATGGACACGCGACGACCAACACGGCGATCGCCGGCGTCATGGCGGCGACGAGCCCCGATCCCGTCACGAGCCACCCGACGAACGTCAGCGCCGAAATGGCGAGCACCGCCGGGACGAAGCGCCCGGACACGGTGTCGGCCAGGCGCTGGATCGGAGCCTTCGTCGCCTGGGCGTTTTCGACCAACTGAATGATCTGAGCGAGGACCGTCTCGCTGCCGACTTTTTCGGCCCGGAAAACGAGCATGCCCCGCCCGTTCACGGTCGCGCCGATCACCGGGTCGCCGACCGTCTTGCGGACGGGGATGCTTTCGCCGGTGATCATCGACTCGTCGACGGTCGAGACTCCCTGGGTCACCTTGCCGTCGACGGGGATCGCCTCGCCCGGTTTCACGACGATCAAATCGCCAGGGATCAATGCCGACGTTTCGACTTCGACTTCCTTACCGTCACGGAGGACCCGCGCGGTCTTCGGCTGAAGCTGCATCAGCTTCCGGATGGAGTCCGAGGTGTGCACCTTGGCGCGCTCCTCGAGGTACTTGCCGAGCAGAAGCAAGGTGATGATGATGGCGGCGGTTTCGAAGTAGAGGTGCGCCTGGCCCGCAAATACCGCAAAGATGCTATATAGAAATGCCGCGCCGGTGCCGATCGCGACGAGGGTGTCCATGTTCGCGCTGCGGTGTTTCGC
>JAYVWD010000674.1:0-3628 GCA_043786345.1 Pseudomonadota bacterium | reverse complement strand
CCCGGCGAAATTCACCACGGGGATCTTGAATTTGATCAGCTGCTCGATCGGCGCGACGTGATAGAGCTCGCCTTGCGTCACGAGCGAGACGGCGAGCCCCGCCTTGCCGGCGCGGCCGGTGCGGCCGATCCGGTGAACGTAGTCTTCCGCGAGGTGCGGGAGCTCGTAGTTGATGACGAGGCCCAGATCGGTGGTGTCGAGGCCGCGCGCCGCGATGTCGGTCGCGACGAGGATCTGGATCTTCCCTTCTTTGAAGCGCGCCAAAGCCTTGGTGCGATGGGCCTGCGTCCGGTCGCCGTGGGTCGCCATGCAGACCAGCCCGCGCGAGATGAGGTCCTTGGCGACCTCGTCGACGCGGTCCTTGGTGCGCGCGAACACCAGGATCTGCTCTTTCAGGTGCTTGTGGATGACCTCGAACAGGAGGTCCAGCTTGCGGTCCGGATCGACCGGATGCAGGGCGTGCACGACGTTCTGCGCCGTCACGGTCTGCGGCGACGCGTCGATCGAGACCGGCTTGACGAGGTAGCGCTGCGCCAACTTCCGGACCTCGTCCGAGAACGTCGCCGAGAACAGCAGGGTCTGCCGCTTCACCGCCGCTTTGCCCAGGATGACGCCGACGTCTTCGCTGAAACCCATGTCCAGCATCCGGTCGGCTTCGTCCAGCACGAGGATCTCGAGCGCGCCGAGAGTCAAGGTCTTCTGCTCGAGGTGGTCCCGCAGGCGCCCCGGGGTCGCGACGATGACGTCCACGCCCCTCGTCAATTTGTCGATCTGGCCACCGTAGCCGACGCCGCCGTGCAGGACGACGCCCGTCAGGCCCGTGCCCTGCGCATAGGCCTGGATGTCGCCGGCGACCTGCAGCGCCAGCTCCCGCGTCGGCGTCAGGATCAGGGCGCGCGGCCGCTTGGGGCCGACCTGCGGGCTCGCGAGCAGGTTCTGGATCAGCGGCAGCGCGAACGCCGCCGTCTTGCCCGTGCCCGTCTGCGCGATGGCGATGAGGTCGTGGCGCGCGAGTGCCTTCGGGATCGCCTGCCGCTGGATGGGCGTGGGGGTCGCGTAGCCCAAAGCCGCGATCGTCTCGCGCAGGACCGGCGCCAGGCCGAGCTTCTCAAATGACATGGTCGTGGCCTTCATTCTATTGAAAGCGCCTTATAGCTCAGCGCCCTTTCAATATCAGATAAGCTTTGTAACAAGCTGTTATTGAGGCTGAATTTTGTTATGGTGCGGGGCCGTCACCCCAGACTTAGTCGAGTTGAATCGGGCTGCTGGCCTCGTCCGGCCGCAGCGCGCCCGGATCCTGGAAGGTCGGGCCGACTGCGCTCAGGCCAGGCTCGCGCCGATCTTCGCCGCCGTCTTCAGGGCGAGCGCGGCGAGGGTGAGGGTCGGGTTGGCGGTGCCGACGGACGGGAAGACGCTCGAGCCGACGACGTAGAAGTTGGCGTGGTCGTGCGACTTGCCGTCGGCGTCGACGACCGAGGTCGTCTTGTCCGTACCCATACGGACGGTTCCCATGATGTGGCCGGCGCCCTCGAAGTCCTCACGGTGGTGGATCTCCTCGCACTGCAGCTTGCCGAAGACCAGCGCATGCGCCTGCTTCGCCGCGTCGAGGCCCTTCTGCTCGTAGTCGCCGATCTGGAAGTAAAGCTCCGGCCGCGGGATGCCGAGGGCGTCCTTCTGCGCGCTGGGAATCACGCGGTTGGCGGGGTTCGGCAGCTGCTCGATCAGGCTCGCGAGCTGGATCTCGCGTTGCCCGCGCTCCTGCGCCGCCGCCTGGAGCTTCTTGCCGAAGAGCTTCTTCTCGGTCGCGAGGGACTGCGCGATCGTCGAGGCGCCGCCGGTCGGCCAGTTCCAGCCGTCGTTGGAGATCTGGACGCGGAAGCCGCCGCGGTCCTTGCGGAAGGCCCCGTCGCGCAGCGACTCGATGCCGGAGGTCGGGATCGAGCCCCACGTCACCCGCGGCTGCACGCAGAGGTAGCGGGGCTCGAACCGCGGCCGGAACCGGCTCTTGAAGTGGTGCTGTCCGCGGACGTTGAAAAATACGTTGCCGAACCGGCCCCAGGCCGAGAGCCGGCGGCGGCAGAGCGCGCTGTCACCGGGGATCGGGGTTTCGACGTTCATGGTCGGTATCGAATTGGAAGGCGATGCCTTCGAGCCGCGCGCGCAAGGCCGGCGGCATGGCGGCCAGCCCCCCGAAGTAGCCGGTGTCCGGCGCCAGGATCACGGTGGTCCCGGATATCCGGGCGTCGGCGTCAATCGCGGGGCGCCGCGCGCCGCGACCTGATCGGCGGCGTAGGACTGGATGATCCGGCTCGTGTGGACGAAGTAGGCGCCGGGAATCAGCCGGGCGACGCGATTGCGCACGAGCGTGACCGCCGGATTCTGCCATTGGCCGAGCGCGCCGAGCCAGCGGCAGCGGCGCTCCATCGCGCGAAGCCGCGGAAACCGCAGCGCCTCGAACCGCGCGAGCGCCGCGCCGATGGCGCAAGCGTCGGCGGCGACGCCTTGGAGGAGCGTCCCGAGCACGACGGCGTCCTCGAGCGCCATGCAGCCGCCCTGCCCGAGGTTCGGCGTGATCGGGTGCGCCGCGTCGCCGATGATCAGGGCCGAGCCCCGGCGCCAACCGCGCACCAACCCGCGGTCCAGGGCCGGGTTTTCGAGGATGGCGCCGGCCGGCGTCGCCGCCAGTAGCTCCGGGATCGGCGCGTGCCATCCGGCGATCAGGCGGCTCAGGCGGTCGTGGCGGTCCTCCGGCGCCGAGGTGGCCTCGAGCGGGACGTTGGCGGTCGCATACCAGCAGACGCGTCCCCCCCCGAGCGGCAGGATCCCGAAGCGATTCCCGCGCCCCCAGGTCTCGGAGATGCGGCCCGCCGGGTGGAACGGGAGCGCCGCGAACGCCACGCCCCGCCACACGAAATAGCCGCGATAGCGCGGGGGATCGCCGGCCCCCGTGACGTAGCGCCGGACGGCCGAATGCAAGCCATCGGCGCCGATCGCCAGGGAAAATGGCCCGCGCTCGCCGCCTTCGAAACGGAGGAAAACGCCGCGCGCATCCTCGCGCACGCCGAGGCAGGCCGCGCCCTTGTGCAGGACGCTCGGGGGCAACGCGCCGAGCAACGCGGCCTGCAGGTCGCAGCGGTGCATGGCGACCGCGTCGGTCGCGAAGCGTTCGATCGGGATCGTCATCAGCTGGCGCCCCGCGGCGGTGCGCAGGTCGAAGGCCCGGATCGCGCAGCTGCGCTGCGCGCACGCCTCGAGGACGCCCAGCTGCCGCAAGGCCCGGGTCGCGTTGGACCAGAGCGTGATGCCGGACCCGACCTCCCGGATCTCCGGCGCGCGCTCGAAGACGTCGACGGCGTGCCCGGCCGCGCGCAGCGCCACGGCGGCCGCCAGGCCGCTGATTCCTCCGCCGACGATCGCGGCATGGATCAAACTCTGACTCCGGAGTGGCAGGTCGTGTCTGCCCACCATAGTAGCCGATCGCTCCGGGCAGTCGAGCGCTCCCTTGCGTCCCGCACGGAAAGGCACCTAATATGGCCCAGCCTTTTCATCGGGAGAAATAACATGAGATTACCTGGCCTTATGGCCCTGACTCTGGCGGCGGCGGCCGCGGCGGCTCCGGCGCGGGGCG
>JAYVWD010000673.1:0-1664 GCA_043786345.1 Pseudomonadota bacterium | reverse complement strand
CGGGGCCTTTACCGGCGCGCTGTCGGACCGGGCCGGCCTGGTCGAGCAGGCCGCGGGCGGCACGCTCTTCATCGACGAGATCGCCGAGGTGCCGCCGGCGGTGCAGGCGAAACTGTTGCGGGTCCTCCAGGAAAAATGCGTGACCCGGCTCGGCGACAACAAGCCGCGCGCGATCGACTTCCGCCTCGTGACCGCGTCGCACGCGGACCTGCCGGCGATGGTGCGCGCCAAGACCTTCCGCGAGGACCTCTTCTACCGGATCGCCGGCGCGCGGATCGAGCTGCCGCCGCTGCGCGAGCGCAAGGACGACATCATGGCGCTCGCCGACTATTTCAAGGCGCGCTACGCGACGACCCATCAGCTCCAAGGCAAGGAGTGGTCGGCCGCCGCGCGCGCCGCGCTCGTCGCCAACGCCTGGCCGGGCAATGTGCGCGAGTTGCAGTACTCGGTCGAGCGCGCGCTGCTGCTCGCCGACGGCCCCGTCATCCAGGCGAAGGACCTGGGCGAGCTCACGGCGACCGAGGAGTGGGGCGCCGAGCGCGCCGGCGCGGTTTCGGCGAAACTGCCGCTCTCCGAGTCGAAAGAGGACTGGATGCGCGGCCGCATCGTCGACGCCCTCGATCGCAACGGCTGGAACAAGGCGGCGACGGCGCGCACGCTCGGTATCGGGCTCAGGACCCTTTTCCGTCACATCGATCAGCTCGGGATCCGGAGGGCCGACCATGGGGCGTGAGCTCGTGTTGGCGCTCCTGTTGAGCCTTGGTTTTGCCGCGAGAGCCTGGGCGGCCACCGACAACCCCGCGGCGACGATCGCGGCGGCGGAAGACGCGGCGCTGCGCGGCGATTACGAAAAGGCGCGCGCGGTCGCCGCGCCGCTCAAAGACCGCGCCGACCTGCCGCGCGAGGTGAAGGCCCGCTTTTTCCTGCTGCAGGCGCGCATCGCCGACGCCTACGAGTCCTTCACCGAGGAAAAGGCCTGGCTCCAGAAGCTCAAGGAAACGGCGCCGGAAACCCAGCTCGACCGCTACCGCGACCCGCCGGCGCTCTTCCGCGCCTGGGACGAGCTCAAGGGCGGCGCGCCCGCCGCCGCGAGCGCCGGCGAGCCGCCGGCCCCGCCGCTGGGCAAACCGCCGGTTTGGACCGCGTACGCGCCGTTTGGGATCGGTCACTTCGCGGCCGACGAGCCGCGCCTCGGCGCGGCGTTCCTCGGCGGCGACCTGCTCGCGCTCTACCTGGCGCTTTCCGGGGCGTTCGTGCAGGGAAGCGCCGAAGACAAGCCGGTGGAAAACGGGACGCGTCACGCCACCGGCGCCCCGGCCGCGGGCCCGCTCCTCGTGCTCGGCGTCTACGGCCACGAGGTCGTGCACTCGCTCTCGCTGCGCGGCTCGGCCTATGCCGGCGAGCAGCTCTGGGCGAAGCGCGTGCTGATGTTCTTCCCGTTCGGCGTCGGCCAGGCGCGAAACGGCGAGCCGACGCGCGCCGCCTATTTCGCCGGCGCGCAGGCCGTCTCGCTGATCCTCGCCGGCGCGAGCAAGGACCGCGCCGCGAGCGCGGTCGGCTGGACGGCCTGGGCCTTTTCGTACGGCTACTCGGTCCTCGACGCCTGGCTCCGCACGCCGCAGGCGGCGCCCGAGAAGGCGGCGCGCTTCCGCGTCGAGCCCTGG
>JAYVWD010000672.1:0-3067 GCA_043786345.1 Pseudomonadota bacterium | reverse complement strand
ACCGCGCGCACGTTGACGAGGCTCCGGTCGAGCGGGTCCTCGGCCGGATCCGGGTTGGGCGCCCAGGGCTTCGCATTGATGGCGGCGGCGCGGACGGTGGTCAGCTTGCCGCAGTCGTCCTTCGCGATGGAATGCTGGACGAGGGCGAAGTTCTGGGCCATCGGCGCCAGGGTCTCCGCCAGCTTGCCGATCCGCGCCGCCCACTCGGACTTGCGGAACTCGGAGAGGCCGGGCTCGGCGAAGCACCCGTCGTCGTTGATGGCGGCGTCGGAGAGCACGACCTCCTCGAGCAGGATGTAGAAGAACGGCGGGATCGCCGGCGGGGGCGGCTTCGGCGGCGGATGGTCCTTGCCGTCGCCGTTCCGGTCGTAATCCCAGCCCTCGTAGCAGCCGGATACGCACAAGGCACAGAAAAGCAGGGAAGCCAGCAGCTTCCCCGGAAATCGTCCGCCCTGCTTACTTGACCACTTGCGCATTGATCTTCGCCAGGTCGATGGCGCCCTGCGCGTCCTTCTCCTTGACGTAGGCCGCGACCGTCGCGCGCGCCTCGCCGGCGAGGAGCTTATCAGGTTTACCGGTGTTCAGATATCGGCCGATGGACTCGGCGAGGCGCGGCTTGAGGCGCGCCAGCACGTCCTTTTTCCCTTCGATGCCGTCGAGATACGCGGCGGCGGCGCGCGGGCTCAGGATCAGGAAGGCCTCGGTCAGCAGCTCGTCGGGCAGAAACGTGAGCGCGGCGTCGAGGAAGATGCGCGGCGACACCGCCTCGATCAGCTCGGGCCGGGACCTGGCCATGCCGGTCCACAGGTCCTTTCTGTCCTGGGGGCCCAGGGCGTTGAGCGCCTGCTCGAGGAGCGGGACGCGCTTCAGCGGGACGGTCTTGAGGTCGCCGCCGCTCGCCTCGTGGATCGCCCGGATCTTCTGCGCGGTCTGCCGCACGAAGCTGTCGGGAAGCTTGTCGACCGTCGCGAGCTGCTCGACGAAGGCGGTGATGAAGTGGGCGTCCGAGGCCGCGAAGAAGTCGTCGCGCAGCTGGCGCGGCATGTTCGCGATGACGCAGATGGCCTCCGTCGTCGAGACCTCCGCCAGCAGGCCCTTGACCTCGTCGACGCCCATGTCGCCCATGAACGCGAACTCGTCGTCGAGGGGCTCGTGGTCCAACCGCACGCGCGCGGCGACGAGGCGGCGCTCCGTGCGCTCGAGGAATTCCCACACCTCGCCCACCGTCTCCTTCGGCGGGTCGTTGTCGTAGGCCTCCGAGAGCTTGGTGAGCTTCGCCGAAAACTGCACCTTTTTGCGGAACCCCTGGAGGAAGTCCGGCCCGAAGTGGCGGAGGAAAAGGCAGAGCTCGGCGTAGTTTTCGGCGTCGAGGAGCGGCCGCAGCATCTGGTCGGCGAGCTGCGGGGCCGCGCCGAGCGCGCCGCGCAGCTGCTCGGTCTTGGTGAGCACCATATACGGCGAGGCGCTCGCGGGCGGCCCCTCCGGCGCCGGAAGCTGCGGGTTCGGCGCACTGGCCGCGAGGGCGCTCTCGGCCGCCGTCGGCTTGGGGACGGGTTTCTCGCGGCCGAGGCGGCGGAGGCTCCAGATCAGGGCCATGAGCACGAAGAGCCCGACCAGGCCGCAGAGGATCCAGGGCGACACGGGAATCAGCGCGGCGGCGAACTGCTCGGCGATCGTGGGCGGCGGCGGCGGCGGGGGCGGCGGCAATTTTTCTTTCTCGTCCGTGGAGTTGGTGACGTCCGGCTTCGGCTCGAGCTTGCGGCTCGTGAGCTGCACGGCGACGCCGGCGACCTTGACCTTCTGGAGCAGGCGCTGGCGCAGGTTGGCGAGGCGCTTCTCGTCCATGCCCGGCTCGTAGGTGAACTCGCAGCGCACCGAGGCGAGCTTGTACTGCAGGTACTTGACCGGCTCCTCATTGAAGTCCAGGCCCGGGAGCGAGCTGCCCTGGCGCTCGTCGAGCGTGAGGAACCGCGTCGTCTCGCAGCCGACCGGCGTGCAGACGTTGCTCGGGCACTCCTCCTCGAGCACCGCGGCGAAGCGGTCCTGGATCCCCTGCGTCTCGGCGGAGATCGAGGGCGGGACCTGGGTGCGGGCGACCCCCTGCTGCGCCAGCGCGCGGGGGGCGGCGCCGGCGAGCACGGTCATAAACAAAATTCTATTTATCGGGCTCATCCTGGGGCTCCAGAGGTGAAATTAGGGCTTACTGCTTGGTGGGCGCCTCGGGGGCGCCGGAGAGCGTCCGCTCCAGCTCGACGATCTGCTGCGCGACCCGGGGGCTGGGCTCGATCTCCTCCGCCTTCCGGTAGGCCTCGAGCGCCGCCTGGCGCTCGCCGATCTTGAGGAGCAACGAGCCTTTGATGCGTAGCGACTCCACGTGGCTCGGGTACTTCTTGAGCAGCTGATCGACGTACTGCAGCGCCAGCGCGAAGTTGCCCTCCCGCACCAGCTTCCGTATGAGCTCGTGCGTCTTGACGATCGAGACGGCGGGCGCCTTGGCTGACATCGGCTGCCCGGCTTTGACGTAGGCCTCCTCGGCCGACTTGTCGGCGTCGCCCGGCGGCAGCGGCACGAGCGAAAGCGCGCTCTGCGACGGGTCCTTCGCCTGGTTGTCGACCAGGATCTGCTGGCCGGAGGATAGGATCGGGATCAGCACCTCGGTCATCGTCGAGCCGTCGTTGTAGACGACCTTGACGTTGTAAGGCGAGAGCATCGCCGGCTTGTCGGGGGTGCCCTTCTCGCGCTCGGGGAGCGGCGCGTGGACGTCGTCCTCGACGACGTAGCTCCAGAACTCGCGGCCGGAGATGCAGCCGGTCGCGCCGATACTGAGCAGAAAAAGCAGGAGAAAACGCATGGGCTTCGGTCTCACAACATGAAGGGGACGAGCAAGGGATTGAACAGATTGATCCCGAGCGACAGCGTGCTGTCGGTATTGCCGAGCAGGAACACGCCGAACGTCGACGAAAACGCGTAATGGACGCCGATCTGGAGCACGAACTTGTCGGCCAGGCTCTGGTTTTTGTTCAGGGCGCCGCCGATCGCGTTCTGCAGCGGGTAGAAGAGCGCGCCC
>JAYVWD010000671.1:0-1898 GCA_043786345.1 Pseudomonadota bacterium | reverse complement strand
AGGCCGCCCAGGTCGCCGTGAAACACCTGGGAGGTGACGAAGAAATGATGCGCCGTCGCGGACGAAGCGGGGCCCGGCCCCGCCCTGTTGTCAGTCGGCACGACGGGCCTCCCGACTTGCGGGCTCGGACTTTCCGCGGCCTTCGCCAGCTCCGCCGCCGCCTCGGACGGGGTGAGCGTGCCGTTCACCTGCCGCGCCAGCGCCGCGAGCGACAGCGCGTCCACCGCCAGGCGCAGCTTCGCGAGGAAGGCGGCTTTCGTCTCGGTCGGATCGTCGGCGGGCAGGGCGTCGACCTCGTCGGCGGCCTGGGTATAAACGTATTCGCGCACGACGGCGCCGGTCACGGCAAGGCCCGCCAGGTCCTGGCCCAGGGCGGCAAACACGGCGGCAACCGTCCCGAGCTGCGCGGCCGCGCCGCCGGTCTTGGCGAAGACCCGCGGGTCATAAGCGCCGGCGCCGACGGCGTTGTCGACCGCGTCGGTGCTGCTCGAAAAGGTGAAGGCCTCGCGCACGCGCGTGGCGTACCCCGCCTCGTCCACACCCTTGGCCTTGAGCGCGTCGACGGTCTGCCGGGCCCCGGCGCCGAAGGCGGCGGCGAGGCGCTCGACCGCCTCGGGGCTTCCGGCCTTCGGGTCGCGGCCCGCGGCGACCCTAGCGAGGGCGCCGAGCTCGTTCAAGCCGTTGACGTCGATGGCCTGCGCCCGGACCAGGGCGGCGCAGTCCGACGCGGCCGCGCACTTCTGCAAGAGCGTCGAAGCGAGGTGCGACGCCGGGTTGAGCACGACGCCGACGCCGGCGCCCCCGAGCGTGGGTAGAACGCCCTCGTGGCCGTCGACGGTCACGAGCAGCAGCGCGTCGCCGGGGAGACCGGCCGCGGTGAAGTGGGCGCCGTCCAGGTCGGCGCGCGCGGCGGCCGTGCGCACGAACGTGCCGGCCGCGTCGACGGACACGGCCTCGAAGACCGCCGTTCGCCCGAGCAGGTTGGTGCCGGTGACCGGGGTGGGCCCGGTCGCGGCCGCGAACTCCGCGTCGGCGACGTAGCCCGACACGTGCGCGGCGTTCGTGCTCGCGGGGACGAAGACGTCCCCCACTTCTTCCACGGGCGCGGCGGCGCTACCGGCGCCCGGGGCCGCCGTCGGCGCCGTGTCCTTTCGGCTGTGGAAGTCCGCGTCCTCGCTGCTTTTGCAGGCGGACAGCGCGAGCAGCGCTCCCAGAGCGGCGCCAAGTTCCACTAACGTTTGTTTTGCGCGGCGGTTCATCGGGTTATTGGATCGGCCGTTTGCCGGGGCGCATGAGCGCCGGCGTTTACCGCCTGATAAAGGCAGCAAGTTCGGCGGGATCGGCGCGCCGGGACGGACGCCATTCCGGACGGACCGGATGCGCCCCGGGCCTGGCGCGCCGCCCGCCGGCCCGACAGTCAATAAAAATCTTTAATTCCAGCTATTTATATCCTGCGCGTGGACACACCGCGCCGCGCCGGCATAAAACCGGCCCTTTGGGGCCCGGCGGAGCGTACAGCATGTTGATTTGGCGAATGATTCCCCTCCTTTCCTTTTTGCTCGCCGCGGGGCGCGCGGCGGCGGAAGTCGCGCCGGCCGTGCCGGCGGAATACCCGGTCACCTGTGTCGGCCCGGTGGACGCGGCCCACCGCGCGATCTTCCTGCACGGCAAGCGCCCGGCCTCGACCCCGCCGCAGGCGGCCGGCATGGTCGCGCAGCTGACCAGGTTCGCCGACGCGCTCGGCTACCGGGTCGCGATCCCGCTCAGCACGACCTCGTGCGCCGAGCGCCGCGACATGTTCTGCTGGCGCGGCGACCGCCAGGAGGTCGTCCAGCGGACCTGGACCGCCGTGGTGACGAGCGCCGCCAAGTGCTTCGCGCCGGACGCCGGTTTCGGCC
>JAYVWD010000670.1:0-2915 GCA_043786345.1 Pseudomonadota bacterium | reverse complement strand
CCCAGGCGCGGGCCGGCAGCGCCGCCCGGAGCGTCGTCGTCGACCAGGTCATCGGCGGAACCTCCATCCCCGACTGGGACATTCCCGCCAACAGCGCCTCGATCGCCGGCACGCTCGGCCTCGACTGCGCGGCCTTCGACGTCAACTCCGCCTGCAGCACCTTCGTCGTCAACCTGCACGTCGCGCGGGCGCTCCTCAACGCCGAGGCCGCCAACACGGTCGCCATCTTCAACGCCGAGCGCTACACGACGCGCGTCGACTACCGCGACCGCTCGACCTGCGTGCTCTTCGGCGATTCGGCGGCGTCCTGCCTCCTCGAGACGGCGCCCGAGGCCGAGGGCCTCGAGCTCCTCGACACCGTCGTTCACAGCTCGCCCGCGGGCTTCGAGCACGTGCGCCTGCCCGACGGCGGCGTCTTCTCGCAAAACGGTGCCGCCGTTCAGAAATTCGCCGTGACCAAGACGGTCGCCGTCACCCACGAGCTCCTCGCCCGCAACAAGGTCGCGCGCGAGGAGCTGAGCCTCTTCATCGGGCACCAGGCGAACTTCCGCATGCTCACCGCCTGCGTCGAGAAGAACGGCCTCACGAACGCCCAGCACCGCTACAACGTCGACACCAAGGGCAACCAGGGCGCGACGGGCGCGGCGACCGTGCTGTCGACGCATTGGGACGAGTACAAGAAGGGCCAGCTGATCGTCGTGGCGGTCGTCGGGTCCGGGCTCACCTGGGGCGCGGCCTTGTTCCGGCGGACCTGAAAGTCTGTCGAGAAATGGTCGGATGCTAGGCGCCGACCGGCGCGGAAACCGGAGTTTACGCCGCGTAAATGAGGATTTCCGCGATGGTCGGCAACGACGCAGAGCGGGCGCCGTCGCTGTTGCGGACGTAGTCGACCTCGCCGACCGACACGTCGAAGGCCTCCTTCAAGGTCTTGACGTAGGTGGGGTCGAGCGCCTCGTTCTTCTGCAGGTAGATGCGGTCGGCGACGTTGAGCTGCGTGGACTGGTACTCGCGCGGGCACTGGAGGAGCCGCGTGAGGACGGCCTCGAGCTTGAGCGCGGCGCCGGTCGGGAAGCCTTGGCGGGAAAGGCCTTCGGCCAGCTCCTCGGCGGTCTTGCCGCGAGCGCCGACGAGCACCATCGCAAGCGCCGTCGCGATGCCGTAAGGCGAGCTGACGAAGGCCTTGGCCTCCCTGTTCTCCCGGCTCAAGGCGCGCAGGAGGCGGGTGCCGAACGCCGCCGACGGCCGGCCGAGGGCGCTCTGGAGCTTCGCATAGTCGCCGTAATCGTTGCCGCCGGCCTTGCAGAAGTCCGACTGGAAACCGGCGGCGGCGGCGGCCGGTAGCGCCGCGCAGACGAGGGCAACGGTCAAGGCCGCAGAGCCGAAGGTGTGACGCAGCATGCTTTTCTCCCTGGCGAAATCCGATCTCCAAAGGTAAGACGGGATGAGCTCGCGGACAAGGGAATCCGGTGTGATACCGGGGCTGCCCCACGCAGCGGTATGCAGGAACGAACGCCGCATCCATGGCACTGGTGCTCCCCCAAAGGGGAACGCTGGGAAGCCGCGGCAAGTAGGAAGGCCATGAGTGCCTGCAAGCCCGAAGACCTGCCGCGCGCTCATTCACCCACTGCGTCTCGAGGGGAGACGCCAAGGAGTTCCCGCATGCGTTCCCGTCATGGTCTCATCGCGCTCATCCTGCCCCTGGCCCTCACGGCCTGCGGCGTCAAGGTCTCGGACGACGACAACGCTGTCGCCCTGAAGGACCAGGGCACCACCTACGCCGGCCTGGCCTTCACGATCACCGACTACAAGTCCTCGTCGCTATCGTTCTACGACTTCGCGAGCGGCGCGATCACGCCGGCGCTCGCGGGGCAATCAGGCGACCCCTTCGTCAAATGGCTCGGCGACCGGCTCTACCTGTTCAACCGCTCGAACGACAGCCTCAACTTCATCACCATCGACCCGCGCGCGGCCAGCGCCAGGCCGAGCGCCCAGGTAGTAACCGCGGGCGCCGGGCTCGGCGACCCCCACGACGCCCTGCGCCTCGCGGACGGCAACCTCCTGCTCGCGCAGTGGTCCAAGGGCACGCTCGTCGTCGTCGACCCCGCGACCGGCACGCTCGTCCAGACGATCGACGGCTCCGGCCTCGACTTCAGCGGCAACCCCAAGGCGAGCTTCCACCCCGAGGCCCTCTGGTCCCGCCCGGTGAACGGCGCCGATGAAATCTACGTCGCCCATCAGAGCCGCGACGACCAGGGGCCGGCCGAAGGCACCCAGCAGCTCTTCGTCTTCACGTACGCGGGCCGGACGCTGACCGCGGTCGACGTGGACCCGGCCGCGGCCGGCGTCCAGGGCATCAAGCTGCACGTGTCGAACCCGGGCCTGCTGCGCGCGCAAGCCGACTCGACGCTCTTCGTCGGCGGGCTCTGCTCGGTCTACCAGCCCGAGCGCTGCACGCAGTCGGGGATCGACCGGGTCGACCTCGCGACGCGGCAAGTGGACCTGGTGCTCGACCTGGCGGCATCCCCGCACAAGGGCAACGGCCCGCTCGTCTGGGGCGGCGGCGACGACTACTACGCGATGGCGGCGACGGCAGCCAACGGCGGCGTCGGCGAAGCCTACGTGCTGAAGCTCAACGTCACGACCCGGGCGGCCGACAAGGTGCATGCGTTTCCGGCGGGAAGCCCTGGATGTTGCGGTCTTTTCGCCGATCCGAGCACGGGCCGCCTATACGTCGGTGACGCCAAGGCGGACGGCCGGGGACTCCTTACCGTCTACGGTCAGGGCCTGGCGGCGCCGGGCGTCGTCGAGCTTTCGGGCAATCCATATACCGGGTCGCTCGTCGCGAAATGAGGCGGAGACCGCCGATGATCGGCCTCCGTTCCTCCCTCCTCCCATTCCCCCACGCGCCGGCTCGC
>JAYVWD010000669.1:0-3773 GCA_043786345.1 Pseudomonadota bacterium | reverse complement strand
GGTGAACGAACGCCCGACAAAAGAGATCGAAAGCGCCGGCAACCCCGTCTTCAGGACGTGCCAGGCCGTGCTGTCGGGCAGCGGCATCCGGAAGCACCGGCGCGCGCTGATGTCGGGGGCGAAGCAGACCCTCGAGCTGGCGGCGCTGCGGCCCGACGTCGCCTTGGCCTGGGTGACCGGCCCGGATCAGCGGCCGCCGCAGGGCGTCGCGCCGGTGGCGGACTGGTACCGCATGAGCGCCGAGCTGTTCGCGGAGCTCGACGTCTACGGGACCAAGACGCCGCTGCTGCTGGTGGCCGTGCCGGAGTTTCCGGCGTGGAACGCCGCCGACCCGTGGCCCGAAGGGTGCACGCTGTTCATCGGCTTCCAGGACCCGGAGAACGTCGGGGGCGTGCTGCGGTCCGCGGCCGCGTTCGGCGTCGCGCGCATCGTGCTGCTGCGCGAGGCGGCGCACCCCTTTCTGCCGAAGTGCGCGCGCGCGGCCGGGCCGGCCCTCTTTCAGGTGCCGCTGCTCACGGGGCCGTCGATCGAGGGCCTGCGCGCGGGCGAGGTGCCGCTCATCGGGCTGACCATGACGAGCAAGAGTTTGGAGGATGAGCCCTTTCCCCGGACCTTCGGGCTGGTGCCGGGGGTCGAGGGGCCGGGCCTGCCGGCGCACCTCCGGAATGAGCATGCGCGCAGCATCCCGATGCGGGCGGGGGTCGAGTCCTTGAATGCGGCGACGGCAGTGGGGATCGCGCTCTATGCGTGGAGCGTGGGACGATGGAAGCGCGGCCCCTGAAGGCTTCAGCGGCGTTCAGCCGTGCAACCTCGGCGCCGCCGCGATCGCGACGAGGGTCGGCGTCGAGCCGGGAGCCAGCGCGGCGACGGCCTTGGCGGTCTCGACCAGCGTCCGGCCGGTCGTGGCCACGTCGTCCAGGACGAGGACGCGGTCGTGCCCGAGCTTTTGGCCGGTCGTCGCGCCCCAACGGGCCGCAAGCCGGTCCCGGGCACCCTGCGGGAGGGCCGCGCGGATCGCGGCGCGCTCCGCCGGGCCCTCGGCGAGGGCCCGCTTCGAAAGCCGCCAGAAAAGGTGGTACGGCGCCGGCACGAGGGGCAGCGCCTGCGCTTCCGCCAGGGCGGCGGCGGCGTTGGCGGCAAGGTCTAAGCGTCCGCGGAGCCGCCCCCAAAAACTCGAAGGGCAGGCCATGACGGCGCCGGCGCCGCGCGCCCACGGGGCCCGCGCGGAATGGAAGGCCTCTTTGGCCCAGCGCTCGAGGAAGGCGAGCGCCGCGTGGTCGCCTTTCACCTTGGACCGGAGGATCAGGCGGCGGAAAAGGCCCGAGTATTCGGCGAGGGCCAGGCACGGGAACCCCTCGAGCGTGAGGAGCCGGGGGCGGCCGAGCTCGGCGAGCTCATCGGCGCAGGCGACGCACAGCGCGCACCCGGCGCTCCCGGGCGTCAGGCCGCGGTGCGTGCCGCAGCCGATGCAATGGCGGAAGAACGTTTGCACCCCGGAGGCATACGGCCGGGGGCCGGCGAAGAGGAAGTGACAGGTCGGATCCGGCTCGCTATGACTGCGGGACCCTACCCGAGGAGCCCGGATGAGCCGCTTGACCGATATTTTGCCCCCGAAAGCCGTGATCGGCATGCTGCACCTCCTACCCCTGCCGGGCGCGCCGCGCGCGGTGCGCCTCGACGCGGTGCGGGAGCTGCTGATCGCCGACGCCGAGACGCTCGTGGCGGGCGGCTGCCACGCGCTCATGATGGAGAATTTCGGCGACACGCCGTTTTTTCCCGGGCGCGTGCCGGTGGCGGTGGTGGCGACGATGACCGCGCTGGCGGCCGAGGTCAAGCGGCGGCACCCCAAGATTCCGTTGGGGATCAACGTCTTGCGGAATGACGGCGAGAGTGCGCTGGCGATCGCCGCGGCCGTCGGCGCCGACTTCGTGCGCGTCAACGTGCTCTGCGGCGCGCGTGTGACCGACCAGGGCGTCATTCAGGGCATCGCCCACGATCTGCTCCGCCTGCGGGCCGCGCTCGGCGCCCAGAAGGTCGCGATCCTGGCCGACGTGGACGTCAAACACTCGGTGCCGCTCGCGGTGCGGCCGCTCGAACACGAGGTGGACGACATGGTGAAGCGCGGCATGGCCGACGCGATCATCGTCTCGGGCAGCGGCACGGGCGCGCGCGTGGCGCGCGAGCACCTGCTGCACGTCAAGGCCGCCGCGGGCGGGGTCCCCGTGCTCATCGGCAGCGGCGTGGCGGCGGCGTCCCTGAACGAGGTCTACGCGCTCGCCGACGGCTTCATCGTCGGGACCTCGCTCAAGTAGGGCGGCGTCTCGGCCGCGCCGGTCGACAAAAAGCGGGTGGAAGCCTTTCTGGCCGCGCACGCTCGCCTTACTTCGTCCCCTTGACGATCTCGCTCGCCAGCGTCTTGCCGGCGCTCTCCATCGTCTGCTCGAGCGCCGTGCGGTAGGCCTTGGCCGCGCCTTGGCCGAAGGCGGTGGAGGCGAACTTCGACAGCTCGTCGATCTCCTCGTTCTTCAAGTCGCGCAGCAGGGCGAAGTCGTAGATGCCGAAGTATTCGCGCGCCGCCTCGATGTACCCCGTCTTGCGCGGCTTGATCTTGTTCTTGACGTATTTCAGGGTCTCTTTTTGCGTCTCGAGCTGGTTCGTCGACCACCATGCGGCGAAGTCGCCGCCGAGGATCTTCGCCGTGGCGAGCTCCCACTGCTCGTTCGAGGTGATGAAGGTGTTGAGGGCGTTCTGGCGGTTGGGCTTGAGGATGTTCTTGGCCTCTTTGTCGTAGTAGGCCTTCCAGTCCTTGTACGAGGACTTTTCCTTGTACTGGTCGTTGTACGCCTTGCGCAGGGCCAGCCCGCGCGGCGAGTTCATCCAGTCCCAGAGCGCGGTCATGTTCTCGAGCGTCGTCTGCTTCGAATAGGCGACCTTGAAGACGTTATAGAGGTTCTTCTTCACATAGATGCGCCCGGCGACGTCCTTCAGGCGCTTGGCCGTCGCCTCGTCGATCGTCACCTCTTTTTTCCGGCGGTCGACCGCGTCCTCGACGTGCTTCAGGCAGTCGTCGAGGAAGTCCTCGGTGTGGTAGAAGTCGAGCACCTTCTCGACCGTGGCGCCGGACTTCGGCGCCTTTTTGGCGTCGGCGAGCGCGAACGAGGGGGCGAGGAGCAGGAGGGCGAGCAGGGTGGTTTTCATACCACCAATATTAGCCGGCTTTCAGTCGTGATGGTAGCCGGTGCCCTTCAAGATATTGTAGGCGCGGTAGAGCTGCTCCCAGCACAGGAGCCAGGCCAGGTCCGAGGTGAAGGTGGCGGGCGAGAGGCTCCAGCGCTCGCCCTGCCGCGCCTTGAGCTCGGGCCCCAGGCCGAGGGGGCCGCCGACTACAAACAAGAGTTGTTTGGTGGCGGGGTCGTCGGCGTATTTCTGCAGGCGTTTCGCCAGCTCGGGCGAGGTCCAGGTGCGGCCGCGTTCCTCGAGCTGGACTACGGCGACGCCCGGCGGCTGCGCGCGGAGGTGCTTCAAGAAGGCGTCGTCGTCCTTGAAATCCAGGGCCATGGCGTTGCAGAAGGCCTGCGTGCGCTCGCGGTACATGGCCGCCAAGGTCGTGATTTCCGGGTACGAGACCCGGCCGATCTTGGCGACCCAGACCTTCACGCGTCGGCGCCGGCCCCGAGGGCGACGAGCTTCGCCTTCGGCCAGATCTCTTCCAGCGCGTAGTAGTCGCGCAGGTAGTCGAAGAACACGTGGATGATGATCGAGCCGTAATCCAG
>JAYVWD010000668.1:0-3175 GCA_043786345.1 Pseudomonadota bacterium | reverse complement strand
TCACGGATTTCGCGGAAGTGCGGCCCATAGCCGGTGTCCCCGCCGAAGTAGATCGGGCCCGCCGGCGTCGACACGACGAAGCTGCCCCAGAGGGTCGAGTCCTGGTCGTAGAGGCCGCGCCCCGAAAAGTGCCGGGAGGGCGTGAAGGTCACCTTCACCCCGTGTCCGAGGTCCACGGTATCCCACCAGTCGAGGGCCTCGGCGGTCCGGATGCCCTCGATCTCGAAGGAGCGGTTGACGCCGAGCCCCGTGAGGATCCGCGGGGCGTCCCGGTCCAGGAACTGCTTCACCGTCGGCATGTCGAGGTGGTCGTAGTGGTCGTGGCTGACGAGGATCAGATCGAGCTTCGGGATCTGGTCGATCGACAGGCCCGGATCGCGGACGCGCTGCGCCCCGAGCCAGGGGAACGGCCCCACCCGCGCCGACCAGACGGGGTCGGTCAGGATGTTGAGGCCGGCCGTCTGGATCAGGACGGTCGAGTGGTTGACGAAGGACATCGCGAGGTCGGCGCCATAGACCCGCTCCGGCGGCGTCTCGCCGGGCTCGGAGTCGATCCAGCGGGGCCAGGGCTCGCCTTTGCGGTTGAGCAGCCACTTCATGACGTGGAGCGACCAGTTGGTCGTCGGCACGGTGTTGACGAACTTCTTGCCGTCGAACTGGCTCCGCATCGCCGACGGCAAGGCGCGGAGCCCCGCCTCGATGCGCTCGAGCCGCGTGACCGGCCCGAAATGGCGGGACGAGGTGAAGAAGCGCTGGCGGTAGCGGCCGATGCGGCGAATGGTACGGGCGGCCTTGGTCACTTGGGTCCTCAGCTCGGGATCGGGGGAGGAACGGCGCCGAATAGGGTCGCGATCTCGGCCGCGGTCTCGGCTTTGCTCCACTCGGCCATGCCCTGCCGCCAGACGAGGGTGTCCTTCTTGATCTGGCCCGCCTCGATGTACTGCCTGATGGTCGCGAGCGGGAACGGGCCGGACGGCTGGCCATTGAGGGCGACGTGGAATTGCACGGCGCCGGGGAGCGGCGGCGGCGGGGCGGCGTTGACAGGGGCCACGGTGGCGCCGAGGCCGTTGCCGGCGATCGCCTGCGCGACGGCCATGCCGGCGCCGAGGCCGATGCCGGCGCCGATGATGCCGCCGCCGCCCGGGTTGCTGGCGGAGGCGCGGATCGCCTCGGCCACCTGGAACTGGTTGTATTTCGCCAGGTCGCCGACGACGCCCATCGAGGTGCGGCGGTCGATCGCCGCCTCGACTTCGGGCGGCAGCGACAGGTTCTCGATGTAGAACTTGACGATGTCTAAGCCCCAGCCGTTGAACTCGGGCTTGATCAGATCAAGCACGAATTTGGCCAACTGCTCGTAGTTTCCGACGAGGTCCAGGACCGGGATCTTGGACTTGCCGAGGACGTCGGAGAAGCGCGCGACGATCACCTGGCGGAGCTGCGCGTCGATCTCGTAGTCCTCGAAGCACGGGTCGGTCGCGACCAGCTCGCGCAGGAAGAGGGCCGGGTCGGTGACGCGGAAAACATAGGAGCCGAAGCCGCGGATGCGGACCATGCCGAAGTCGGCGTCGCGCGCGATGATCGGGTTGGTCGTGCCCCACTTGTAGTCGGGCTGCTGCGCGGTGTTGACGAAGTAGACGTCGGCTTTGTAGGGGGAGTTGAAGCCGTACTTCCAGCCCTTGAGCGTGCTCAGGATCGGCATGTTCTGGGTCGAGAGCGTGTACATGCCGGGCTTGAAGACGTCGGCGATCTGGCCTTCGTTGAGGAAGATCGCGGCCTGCCCCTCGCGGACCGTGAGCTTCGCGCCCATTTTGATCTCGGCGTTCTGGCGGGGAAAGCGGAAGGCGAGGATGCCTTTGTCGGTCGGCTGAGTCCAATCGATGATGTCGATGAACTCGTTGCGGAGTTTGTCCATGATGCCCATGCGCGCGCCTCACGAGTTTAGGAATGGTTTCATCATCTTAGCGGCAATGTGAGGCCCGGGCAACAGCCGGCCGATTCTGCCTGGCGGCAGGGGCCGGGACAGGACTCTGATAAGATAGGCGTTCTGAGACATCCATAAGTCCGTAGGCCCCGGGGGTCCCCCTTGAAGCGTCCCGTCCGATGGCGTTCCCCATTTGGTGCCGGCCTCGCGGCGGGCCTCGCGACCTTAGGCCTGCTGGGCCTAGCCAGCGAGCTCATCGGGCGGGCCGGGGGGGGCGGCGGCTACAATCCGGGCGGCGGTTCCGGCGGCGGCGGCGGCGGCGGCAGCGGCATCATGATCGACGTCATCTGGTTTCTCATCCGGCTCATCTTCATCCGGCCGGCGATCGGGATCCCGGTGGCGATCCTAGTCCTGGGCATCGCCTACTACGTCTATACGAAGGGCGACTCGGTCTGGAACAAAGTCGATACCGACACCGACTGGGAAAACCACGAGGCCCCGCCGGTCCAGTCCCGCACGCAAACGTCCGGCGAGATGGACAAGCTGCGGCAGCGCGACCCGGCCTTCGACCAGGCGGCGTTCGCCAGGCGCGTCCGGGAGGCCTTCCTGCGGATCCAGAAGCACTGGAGCGACGGCGGGATGAAGAACATCCGCCCGCTCGTGACCGACGGCGTCCAGGAGCGCTTCGAGATCCTGCTGGAGATCAACAAACGCTGCCAGATCAGGAACATCCTGCGCAACGTCGAGGTCCGCGGCGTGCAGGTGCGCGCGGTGCGCTCGGACGCCTTCTTCGACACCATCGAGGTCAAGATCGAGGCCTCCGCCGTCGACTATTACGTCAAGGCCGGCACCGAGCAGGTCGTGCACGGCCGGAAGGAGCCGGAGCCCTTCGCCGAGTACTGGTCGTTCATCCGGCGGCCCTCGGTCAAGACCAAGGCCGGCGCCAAAGGCCTGGCCGAAGGGCACTGCCCGAGCTGCGCGGCGCCCCTCAAGATCTCGGACCGCGGCGCGTGCGACTACTGCAAGGCGGTGGTGAACTCGGGCTCCTACGACTGGGTGCTCGCCGAGATCACGCAGACCCGCGCGGCCGCGGGCGAGCGCCAGGTCCAGGGGCTAGAAGCCTTGAGCGCGAAGGATCCGGGGTTCAATACCCAGTATGCCGAGGACCGTGCCTCGGTCATCTTCTGGCGCCTGCGCATGTCCGAGGTCATGGGCTCGCCCAAGATCATCGAGGGGGTCGCGGCGCCGGGGTTT
>JAYVWD010000667.1:0-3829 GCA_043786345.1 Pseudomonadota bacterium | reverse complement strand
ATTTCAATCGGCTGAATCGCCGGCAGGTGTCCAAGCCCTCGACACGTGCCCAGTCGGTGCGGCTTGGCGGGACCGGGCTTTGCATTGTCGTCGCCGTGGCGGCCAGATTTCGCAACGCGGCCGCCCGGAACGCCACGACGGCCAATTTTTCCCGAAGGATGCACACCATGAAGATCCGCCATTCCACGGCCGCCGCGCTCGCCGCGGTCTGCTTCGTCACTGACGCCGTAAACGCCGCGCCAAGCGCCTTGCAGCTGCCCGGTGTGGCCGCCCGAGCGGCGGAAGCCCGTGCGGATGGCGAAGGCGCCTATAAGCTGCCCCCACCGGGCATGTTCCCCATGGTCGCCGACGTCGAGACGAAGGAGATCGACGTGGTCGAGGTAACCGCCGCCCCCGCCGACACCACGGCCGCCGACACCACGGCCGCCGACACGGCCGCCGCCAACCCCACGGCCGACGACGCCAACGCCACGGCCGCCAACACGACATGCGGCATGACCGTCGTCTCCAAGAGCGAGCACGCCGTCGGCAATCCCTGCGCGACGACGGGCGACGTGATGGCCGCGCTCGCGCTTTCCGACGCGCAGATCGCTTATATCAATGCTCACGGGACGATCGGCGAGGCGGCGCTCGCACACTGAGCAAGGCGCGACGGCTCTGTCTCACGAAGCCGCGCTGAGCTAGAATGGCCGGACCTCTCCCCTCGAGTCCAAGGACCGGCCATGAAACGCGTCGTGCTTGCTTCTTCGATCTTTCTGGCGTTCCCCCTGGTCATCTGCCGCTCGTCCGGCTCGTTCAGCGCCGAGGCGGCCGAGGTCAAGGCGGCCGCCGTGGCCGAGCCGACGGATGACGCGTTCGCGGCCGCCGTCGCCAAGCAGAAGCCAGCCGCGGATCAGTGCGCCGCCGCCCTCAAGGCGACGATGCCCCTCGCGGCGGCGCTGCCACCGGGCGGCGCCTGGGGCACCGACCTGAGCCAGGCGGTCGACGCGGCGTTCAAGGTCTGCCTCGGGCACTACGTGCGCCTGCAGACGATCAACCCGCCGGGCGACGAGATCCTCGGGGCATCCTATCTGAAGACGATCCTCGAGGCGCTCGGGATCCCCAACCAGGCGTATCAAACCGGGACCCGGTGGAACATCATCGCGACACTGTCCCCCGCGAACGGCGGCGCGAGCTACGACTGGCAGGCCGACCCGGGCCGCGGCAGCCTGATCCTCTACCATCACATGGACGTCGTGCCGGTGATTCCGGACCAGTGGAAGAAGCCGGAGCTGACCTTCAGCGGCGAGGTGCTGCCGCTTCCGGAGGCCCCGGACGGCGAGAAATTCCTGTGGGGCCGCGGCGCGCTCGACATGAAGGCGGTCGGCGTCTTCCAGCTCCTCACGATGACGCTGCTCAAGGCGCGCAACGAGGTCCTGCCGCTCGACGTGCACTTCATCGCGGCGGCGGATGAGGAGGTCAACGCGACCGGGGCGCGCGGGCTTCTGAAGGAGATGGAGCCGGGCGGGAAGTTGGCCGCGCTCCGCCGCGTCAAGGTGCTCATCAACGAGGGTGGTTATGGCGTCAAGCGCAACGGCAAGGACGTCTTCGTCATCGCGACCGAGGAAAAGGGCGGGGCCTGGCTCAGCTATAAGCACAAGGATCCGTTGGCGCTGATGCGGGACCTGCACACCGGCCTCGACCTGCTCGGCAGCGAATCAAGCTGGAAAAAGCAGGCGAAAGGGGCGAAGGGCTGCGTCCTCGTCGACTACGGGACGCCGGGGCTCCAGGTCAATGTCGTGCCGTCGCGCGGCGAGCTCGGCCTCCGCTGCCCCGACGGCGCCGCCAGCCCGAGCGCGGATGACGTGACCAAAGCGTTCAAGTGGGCGTACCGGGACGACGAGCACGTCAAGGTCGAGACGACGGTGCCGACGCCCGGGACCTACCATGTCAAGATCGGGCTCGCCTCCTCCGGACACGGCTCGCTCGGCGGGCTATCGGCCTTGACCGTCGCCGCC
Source organism: Pseudomonadota bacterium (assembly GCA_043786345.1). Taxonomy (GTDB): domain Bacteria; phylum Bdellovibrionota_B; class Oligoflexia; order Oligoflexales; family CAIYRB01; genus JANOTL01. Next base: position 1,832 of record JAYVWD010000667.1, on the reverse strand, counting down.
TCCGGCCTTTACGGGCTGGGGCTCCTCGAGCTCGAGCCCTGGCACCCGGAAAAGCGCGTTTTCTTCAAATACCAGCGGACCCCGGGGATCGACGAGTTCGTGAAGACGATCGGCAAGCTCTACCACATCCCCGCGTTCGCGATCGACTGGGCCGAGCAGATCAAGTTCGTCGAGCAAAAGTTCCTCATGTCCATCGGCGGCGCGATCTACTCGGAGCGCCTCTTCCGGACGGCCTGCAGCTGGACGAGCCTCTACTATCACGAGGGACAGCTGGCCGAGGCCTTGAGCGACTGCCGCCTCGTGCATACCGGCAAGGTCCAGCCGGAGCCGCCGGACCATGCCGCGTACTTCCTCGCCGAGGTGAAGGCGGCGATGAACGACCCGGCGCTCGACGTGTCGGTGCAGCTCGGCTGGAATTACACCGCGAGCCAAAGCGGCACGCCGGCCTATAAAGCGCTCGCGGCCGCCCTCAAGAAGGAGTATCCCGCGGCGCTCGTCAGCTCGTTCCTGGCGCCGACGAGCTCCGACAGCGCCTGGTTCCGCGCGCCGCATCAAAGCGCGTCGACGCTCGGCGCCGTGCCGTCGTACGGGTTTTTCCCGGTGATCCTCGCGGACGACCTCACCGGGTCGATCCACGGGAGCAACGAGCGCATGCCGGTCGCCCAGATCGGCACGGCGACCCGCGTCTACCTGGAAGCGATGCGCGGGCTCGCGGGCGCGCCGTAAGCCGTCAATTGCAGGTGATGGTCCCGCTGACGCCGCCCGCCAACTCATAGCGCGCGGTGATCGTGTCGCCGCCCTCGTCGATGAACTGGTAGTTGGCGAGGTACTTGCGGAAGACGGCGCGCGCGAAATAGACGCCGCCGACGTTGCAGACGCTGACGATCATGCCGTGCGCCGTCGGCACGACCTTGAAGTCGCTGGTCACGGCCGCGCGGATGCCGACGACGACGCCGCGCAGGTCGTCGCCGGTGGCGTCGAGCGGGGCGCGCGCCGCGGTGCCGGTGCCGTCGAGCTTGCAGGCGCCGGCCGGACAGCCGACGTAGAGGCCGTTGGGATACGCGGCATCCATGCGCGCCAGGTCCGCGGGCGCGAGCGGCAGGACCGCCAGGAGCTGGGCGACATGGACGGTGCCCGCCTGGTCCTGCGCGTCGCGGAGCGCCGCTTCGAGGGAGCGCACGCTGGGCAGCCGCGCCGCGTCCACCGGGACCTCGCCGCCGTCGTCGGCGGCCCGCGCGCCCGTGGCGCAAAGGAGCAACAGGAATCCACCGGTCATCACTGCCAAGCGCATAGATCAGCCCTCCAAGAAGTTGAGATCCTTCTTTGCGTTTACCGAACACGGACCCGGAAAGAAAGCGGCATGCGGGGTCCGGTCGCGCCGACGGTCAAATTCCGGCCTCGGCGAGGAGCTGGAGCGCATTCTGCAGCACCGGGTTGCTCAAAACGAGGCGGCCCTGGCGCGACGCCGTTTCGAGCGAGCCCGCCTCTTCTTTTTCGATGAGGCGCCCGAGCACCCGCAGCAAATCCGTCTCGGTGAGAATTCCGACCAGCGTCCCGTCGACCATCACGGGGAGCGCGCTCGCGCCGGCGCGCGTCATGGTCTCGAGCGCGCTGCGGATGGTCGTCTCACCGGCGACGGCGGCGGTGCACGCCTGCATGAGGTCCGCGACTTTCAAGGTCTGATCCAAGGCGAAGTCCTGGGGCCTTAGGCCCCGGTCGAGGACGTCGCGGTACGAGAGCACCCCGGCCGCCCGGCCGCGCGCGAGCACGACGAGGTGGTGAATGCCGTGCGCGCGCATCTGCGAAACGGCCGCCGCCAGGGTCGCGGCGGC